>WRMR01000387.1 GCA_009776995.1 Planctomycetaceae bacterium
GGCAGAATCCCGACCGCACCGGGGTGGATAATCACATGACGCTCCAGCGGTTGGCCGCTGCGACCGGTTTGCCAGGTTTTTTCGATGCGGTACAGTCTGCTTTGAAACAGAATTTCATTCGGTGCAGCCTCATCCACCGCCCGGAGATCGACGGCTGGCGTTGTTTGAAGATCGGCGGCTGCCTTGCAGGTTTCATTTGGCATGGGGTGCCTCGTCTTTCGTTGCGCCGGTCGAAATGACCACCTGGGTCGGCCGCACAACCCGGTCGTGCAATTTGAATCCGATTTGCGATTCAAACAACACGGAACCGGCAGGCACATCGTTGCTTGGCATTTGGGCAATTGACTCATGCACGTTTGGGTCGAAAACCTGCCCGACCGCTTCGATGCGCGTGCAATGATGCCGTGCCAGCATCTGCGTGAACTGCTCGTGCATCATGCGCACACCTTCGACAAAGGCGTTGGGATTGTGATTCGTTTCGACCGCTTCGAGTGCCCGTCCCATGTTGTCCCACACGCCAAGCATGTCGCGAATCAGGTCGATGGGTGCGTACTTTCGCATCTCCTCAATTTCCCGCCAGGCCCGTTTGCGGTAATTGTCCAATTCGGCATAAGCCCGCAATGTCCGGTCATTGGCCTGCCGTAACTCGTTTTCGAGCGATTCGACGGTTTTTTCTCCCGCCTCGTTCAGCGGCTCGTCATCGGGAAACAGGGCATCATCCATCGGCATGTCACGGGATTGAGCATCGCCAATAATGTCATGAGGATCATCGTGTTCGTGTTTCATGTTCTTCTTTGCGTATTGTTTCAAACGAAATGGTTATGTCTGTGATTTCAGTGGCAATCACGGCGTGACTGCCATCACTACTGTATTTCTGTTACCTGTAATAGTTAAACCAACTGCTCCCATATTTATTATCAAAATTCTCTTTGCTATCCAATCGAATCGAAAATTTCTTTCGCCTGAAATAACCAAACTCATTATAGGGTTCCAAAAGGTCAAAATATTGACTTGCCCATTCTTTTCTCACCTCGCTCTCCTTGTATTTTTCCACTTGTTTTTCGGTAAACACAAAAAATGTGACTCTTGAACCAAAACGGGAAATTTCCCATAAGTCATTGTTATGAATGGAATTCTTCAATTCCATGATTTTTTCTTCTGGAATGCTTTCATTCTCTTCGTCTTTTACAATCGATTCAAAGTTACGGTAGTAAACCCAAGTGTTTTCCGTCAAATATGTTTTTTTTAGTGTTTCCCCCTGAAATGTCTGCTTGAATTTTTCTGCTATTGCACTTTGTTTCTCACTGTCAAGGTTAAACCAGCTCCTCCCCCTCAGTTTTCGTTCATCCGATTCAAATTCAACGCATATTTCAAGCCGGGGACGTTTCCCATTGTCCATCGTATCATAGATGATGTTCAGTGTATGAACATGATAGGTTTCATTAATCCATTCGGCAAGCTCCCGGAATTCGGGTTTGAGTGTCGCCTTGCCACGTTTAATTTTCCTGGTTTGCTTATAACGCCAGTCTGAGCTGCTGATCATAACGACTCACTGTTCAAACAATTCACGAAGTTTTTTCTGAAGTAATTTTTTGTCGGGTAATTGGGTGTGGTATTTTGAAACCATAGTCGGCGATAATGTCCGGCTCAATGCGTATTCCACCACTTCACCACGGTCTTTGCACAATAGGACGCCGATACTCGGGTTTTCGTTCGATTTTTTAACGTCTCTGTCCAATGCCTCCAGGTAGAAATTCAGTTTTCCCAAATATTCGGGTTGAAATTTGTCGGTTTTTAATTCAAAGGCAACCAAACATTGTAATCCTCGATGATAGAATAACAGGTCAATGCAAAAATCGCTATTGCCGACTTGGATTCTGTACTCTTCGCCAACCAACAGAAAATCCTTTCCCAGTTCAAGAATGAATTTTTTCAATTGGCCGACCAATCCCTTTTGCAAATCATTTTCACTGTGGGATTCCGGCAATCCAAGAAATTCAAAGACGTAACTGTCTTTGACACTGGCAGTTATATTTGGATGCATTTCTCCCAACAGTGCTGAGAGTTTTGGGGATTCAAGCATGGTTCGTTCGTAAAGGCTTACAGAAATCTGCCGGTCGAGTTCCTTAACACTGTATTTTTCTTGAATGGCGAGTTTTAAGTAAAATTCGCACTCTTCAATCGTTTTTGTTCTGGAAATCAATGTAAGGTGATGAGTCCAACTGACTTTCGCCAAAATGCTTTCCCGAATATCATCCACTCGAAATTGTGTCATTGCCGATGACGTAATTATATCTTCTTTATTAGCAAAAGGTTGTAATTGTGCCATCAGCGGTGACACAAATTGTATTGATGAATACGTTTCGTAAAATTGCTTCATCCGATATAACCCGCGTCGGTTAAATCCCTTCAAATCCGGTTGATTTGATTGAATAAAATCAGCCAGTTCATCAACCGTTTTCTCACCCCAGACAGCATTGGCAAGTTGTCGAGTAATGTATGCCCTCACATTCCAATAGAGGTTGATTAATTCAATATTCACGGAATGCACGGCGTGGAACTGTGCCTGCTTAATCAATCCGACAATCTCGACAAATTGTTGCTACTTTTGGACTTGCATAAATTGACATAATATCCTGTCTGTGCGGCGACGGGGGTATGACTGTCACAAAATCAGAGCCAGATGAGTGATCGAGCAAAATGACCGCTCCGTTACCGTCGCGGCTCTGATGGAATGATGCGTTTTGCGTCTGTCAGTCCCATCCGTGGACGTCGCGGACGGAGATCATGGCGGCGAGGACGTCGTTCCAGGTTTGCGGGTTGAACATGGTCTCGTTCGAGAACATACAGCCGTCCCAGCAGAGGTGCTGAATTGTCTTCGTGAGACTGCCGTTTTCATCACGAAGCCAAAAACCGGCGTATTTCGCAATATCGAGCTTGCCGTTCGGGTCATTTGGCAGGCAATGGCGACCTGTCTTGTCGTGGTCGCCGCTACCTAAGACCGTGCCATCGTTTTGCGCAACGTGAAAATCCAACGTCCAGGGACGCAATTTGTCGGTCATCGTCTTGTACACGGCATCAAGTTCGCCGCTGTTTTGCCAATCGAAACCTTCAGGCAACAGGCGGTCTTCCGGACTGTTGTAGCCCATCAGGTAGAGCAGTGTGTGCGACATGTCCGCCTGAAAGCCGAAACGTTCCGGCTGATTGACCGCTTCCAGCAGTTCGAGCATGAGCCGCCAGCTTTGCATCCCGCCCCAGCAAATTTCGCCTTCGGCAACGATGACTTCGTTGAAATCGGCGGCAATTTTGCAGGCTTCCTGCATGGTTTCGATGAGCCGCTTTTGGTTACCGGCAAGATCTTTGGCCCAATCATCGACGCCGCCTGACGAATCAACCCGGATGGAACCGTAAGGACGTGCGCCCAGCTCACGAAGCCGGGCGGCGACATTGCAGGCTTTTTTGACCTGGCCGAGAAATTTTTTGCGTCCTTCGGCATCGCCAAAGGCCGAGCCGCCGCCGGTTCCGCCCCAAATCGGCGCAACGACCGACCCGACAACAAGATTGCGCGACCGGGCTTTATCGGCTAGTTGCTTGATGTCATCGTCTGTGCCGTCGATATTGAAGTGCGGGTCGGACAGATAAAGGTCGAAACCATCGAATTTGACGCCGTCCACTTCCGCCGCTGCGGTCAAATCGAGCATCGTATCGACGTCAATGCTGGGTTCCGCGTCGGGGCCGCCTTTGCCGACCACGCCCGGCCAGGCCGCGTTGTGCAATTTGGGAAACGAATGTTTGTGTGTTGTCATGGTACGTTCCTTCCATGTTGTTTGATTGTTGTGTTCAAAATGAGAAAACATATATTATAACATGATCGCAGGGGGTGAATCAATCACCCCTTTTTTCGCACAGATGACTGGGCCACAGAGATTGTGACTTCTTCCCGGCACCGAACCCATAGACTGGCCGCTATCTGAGTTTCATTGCCGCGACAATGTAAAGCAGGCCGGAGTAAAGTGTCACGAGGAGCGTCCCCCAGACAGAGACGACCATCACATAATAAAGCCAGGCCGGTTTGCATGGCTCGTTGCATTGTGAAAAAATCACCCAAAGCAAACAGGCCGGAATAGCGACGCACTGTAACCACATCTTCAATTTACCGGCCATTTTTGCAGAAAAGTCGCGGCCTTGCTGTTCAAGAAACGACCGGATGGTTGTAATCAGCATCTCCCGGGCGATGATTACCACGACCATCCAAATGGCCAACCCAAATTTCACATCGGTGACCGCCGGAATCGTTGCCAGGTAAATCAGCGTCCCACAAACAATCAGCTTGTCGGCAAACGGGTCCATGATGCGACCCAGCACAGTGCATTGGTTGTACTTGCGAGCCCACCAACCGTCAATCCAATCGGTGACTGCTGCAATGAGAAACAACACCAGCCCGGCGATGTAATATTGACATTCCAGCACACCGAACAACACAAACGCCAACACGATCCGCGCAATGGTCAACCCATTAGGCACATTCCAATTCGACGACGAAATAACCTGGTTGGATTCCCCGCTTGACATGACTGCACCACGTTTGTTCTGTTTTCGTAAATTTCACTCCGCAAAACTCAACCTTGGAATTGTAATCTTTGCGAATGAGAAAATCAACTCTTGCGACCATTTTGGGCAAACATTTCCTGTCTGGTTTTGCCCCTTGGGAACAATTTGCGAAGGCATGCAACCGAATTTCAGGAGTTGCGCAAAAATCACGTGAAAATATCAATCAGAGCCGTATCCCTCAGAGCCGCGAGAGTTATCGAGCGGAATGACCGCTCCGTAAC
>WRMR01000388.1 GCA_009776995.1 Planctomycetaceae bacterium
GTGCGGCGAGATTTCCTTTGTCCGTTTCCACAACTTGCTGTGAAACGGCCAATAATAACGGCGGTACATTGGCAGGGACATCAGCGGTCCGTTCGTACTGCCAAGGTCGTCCCCGAACATGACAACGTCAATATAGGGTGCAACCACATTGAGCCATTTTTCCAGGTTGGCCAGGTGGATTTCACAGAGTTTTTCGGAAAACCGGACGCAGGCTTCGGGGTAAAGCCCCATGTACGACATGTATTTTTCCATCGAAAACAGATAGCAGGGAATTTCATACATGTTGCCGCCGAACAGTCCGATGATGGCACGGTCCGTCGATTCCCGCAGGGCTTTGGCACGGCTTCGCACCTGTTCGACGCCTTCTTCCGTGTCCAGCGAATATTCCCAGCCCGGTGCAGCCACGCCTGTCCAGGAGGTCATCGGCAGCATTTCGCGGAGATCATCGAATGCGTCGTGTCGAAAATCCCTGTCCGCGAGCGGGTAATAACACTGCTCGAAAAAGTGGGTGCCACATTTCATTTCCGCCGCACGTCGGCCTCCGACGATCATGAAGCGATGGCCGTCTTCTTCGTCCAGTTCGGCCCAGGCGGGGATCATGCAATCGGTGCCGTCGGCGAGCGTCCAGGGTTTCCACGCCGTTTCCTCAAAGGCGAAACCACGCCCCAATTCGATGGTATCGACCTTGAAAAGATCGAGGATTTCCGGCTCTACGACCGCCAGTTGCTGGACGAGGTCGTAAACGTAAATGTGCCCCGTTTTGATTCCGAGATATTGCTTGAGCCTCGAGTATGCCGCCGCACTGATGCCACTGGAGCGATGCCCGCCGAAATCCAGCGGCACCCACGGTGTCGGCTGTCGGCCCAAAGCCAGATGAACGCATGTTTTGGAGTCCATGTTTTTCGCCTTTATTGCGGTCCGTAAGAATCTTCCATTTTGTCGATGTATTTTCTCAGCCGCGAAAGTTCGTCTGTCACGGATTGCAACTTGAGCAGGTTTTCGACGCGTTTGAGAAGCTCGGCTTTATTAACCGGTTTGCTGAGGTAGTCGTCGCAACCGGCAGTGACGGCACGTTCAATGTCACCCAATTCGGTCAGGGCAGTGACCATGAGGATCATAATGCCGCGTGTTCGGACGTTGTTTTTCAACTCCTCACACACTTCAAAGCCGCTGAGTTTCGGCATCATAATGTCGAGCAGGATCAAATTCGGCTCGAAGGATTCGGCCATGACAAGCGTTTCCGCACCATCGGCGGCCGTCGCAATTTCGTAATCGCACCCGGCAAGGTACGCTTCAAGCAACTCAACATTGGCCATGTTGTCGTCTGCAATGAGAACACGGTATTTCATGGGAAGAGACGAGGGGTGAGGGGGTGAGGAACCAGGGATAAGGGGAGAAGAAGCGAGTGACGGAAATACTCATTCCTCACCCCTAACCCCTCTTCCCTCATGAAACCACAACGGCAGTGCCGTAACACAACACTTCCGACGCTTGCGGCGTGATGGCACTGGTCGAAAAACGAACGCAAACGATGGCATTGGCACCCATCTGCCCGGCTTGTTGCGCCATGCGGGAAAGGGCTTCCTGGCGGCTCTCGTTCAGAAGTTCCGTGTATCCTTTCAGTTCGCCGCCGACGATATTCTTGAGGCCAGCGGCAATATCGCGGCCCAAGTGTTTCGCGCGAACCGTACTTCCTTGAACGAAACCTTTCGTTTCGGTGATTTGTCTGCCCGGAATTGCTTCTGTTGTTACGATGATCATGGCAATGAAAACAGGGGTGAGGGATGAGGGAGAAAGATTTGAGATTGGAAAAATTCGAGACACTACCACCTACTCGCTTGCCCCTTCCTTCATACTTTTGAGCCATGCGGCATGACGGAGTTGGCTGGCCTTCATGAGGGCTTCTTCCGCTTCCTCACGACGCCCGTTTTTGATGCAAAGCGTACTGAGGATCGTGAAACCAAACGTGTCGTCCGGGTCGATTTCGCACACCCGTTTCGCGTGTTCGATCGCCTGATCGACTTTCCCCTGGCGGCTGTACAACACGCCGAGAGCATTATGCGCCAGTGAATAGTTCGGGTTTTGCGACAGGAGTTGACGCAACATTTCAATGGCCGCGTCCGTATCGCCGGACCGATGTCGGGCAATCGCCTCGTCGTACAAAATGTCAATCGGTTCCAGTTCGGTCATCTCAAGGCGTGAATAGGGTATAATGAATCGTGAATAATGAAATACTTTATCACATGGAGTTACTAAATCCTACCATACGCGGAATGATTTGGCAATGGCAAGATGAGGATATCATAACGCCGATTTCGGGGCAATGGCCATTTGGCGGATCATCCAGGCAATCACCAGCGCACCGAGTAGGAACAGTACCAGAAAAACAACCAATGGCGACGTGTAAAACGGCTCCATCTGTGTGTTTTCCGCAAGATGTTTTATTGGGACAACTTGCGAAATTTCGAGATTTTGTATCCACTGCCTGGAAATGACAAATATTGTAATGGCAATGAGCTGGCACAATGTGGCACCCGATGCCGTGATCAAACGTCCCAAATGAAACAGTTTGGCACAAGTCAAGGCAATTGCTCCCAAAAACGGCACAAACATGACCGCATAGAGCAAACAGGCAAACAATTCCGGATTCCCGCCTTCTTCGAAGAATCCGGAAAATACAGGGTTTGTTTTGACGAAACCGATGTAACGGTAAAAACACGTTGCGGCAATAACTCCCCCGATCCAAGCGACAACCACGGCAAAATCACCTGCCCAGCGGCGGTAATCATCATCAGCCCGCAATTCTTCGGGCGTTTTCTCCCTGCGTTTCGGAATGAGTATCATGGCGTCAAACACCGTCCAAAATGCAACGGTTGTCGCCGCCAATCCGAACATCGAGCCGTAACGATACCACAAAGTCGGATCGGACGAGTTGATGCCAAGACCGTAAGTGGCCCCTGCTGCGTCAGTTCCGGCGAATGTCTGCCCATGCTGCCATAAACCGGCCATCGTGTCAGGGCGTCCCATGAGCGACATGGCATAGACCATAATATAGGCAACCAGAAAAAGGCAACCGGACGCAACCAGTCCTGCCAAAAAGGTTTGCGCAACTTTTTTCTCTTTTCCGACCGAAAACGCGGCAATATATAAGGAATAATAGGCAATCATCACTAACGGAATGACCATCATCCAGTGCCACGCCATGAGAATCGTTGCCGTGTAAAATGGTTTGTAGTAAACCGTCTGGAGAAATAGTAGCGGTACAATGCCGAAATTGATCCCAAATGCCATGATGATTGGCAGTTGCGAAAACATGCGTTTGGCGAACCGCATACCATATTTTTGCCCGAAAATCATCATCAGGAGAATCAGCGGAATGCCTGCAAACCAGAGATTCATGGCCAGCAAATGCAGGACGAAACCAAGAATCTTGAAAAACTGGACAAACCAGAGCGGTGCCGGAATCGGGGTAAGTTCCGCAGGATCGAACATCGGTGCGGTTTGGGCAAACAGCAACGTAAAAGTGTGGGGAATGATTGTCATAAAAAACGAAATTCATCGAAAGTAAAGGTAATTTTACCAAATACTTGTGACATTATATCATATTCAATCGACTTGCTACAGTGTGCCTGCGGAATAATTGATAAAATTGTATTATATTGAATTATTATAGTCATGATTTTTGATTGCCTTTGTATATTTTGATCTAATGCATAATCAAAATTCTCAAGTTAAGCTAAATTATAATATGAGTAATTGTTCATGCCATTGATCTTGAGCACTGCTCCCCTGCCATGATCGTTGGTTCAACCCCATGTTTTCCCAGGAAGCACAAAGTATTCCATTTCCACACATGAAAAATCTTGCCCACGTCATAGACATTAACAAAGAAAAATGTGTCAATTGCAATCAATGTATTCGTGTCTGCCCGACACGATATTGTAATGACGGCAGTAGCAACGATCATATTGGTCTCAATTTTGATCAGTGTATCGGTTGTGGAGCCTGCATTCGTGCTTGTACGCACGGCGCGCGGGAAATCATCGATGACACAGACTCCTATATCCATGATCTGCGACATGGTATTCAAATGGTCGCCGTTGTCGCTCCGGCTGTTGCGGCGAGTTTCCCAAATAAATACCTTCACCTGAACACCTGGCTGAAATCGCTCGGTGTAGAGGCAGTATTCGACGTCAGTTTCGGTGCCGAATTGACGGTCAAATCCTATCTTGAGCACATTAAGAAGAATCATCCCAAACTGGTCATTGCCCAGCCGTGTCCGGCCATTGTGACGTATATCCAGATTTACCGTCCCGAACTGATTCCTTACCTGGCACCAGCGCATTCGCCGATGCTCCATACGATTCAGATGGTGAAAGAGTACTTTCCTGAATACCGAGATCATAAAGTGGTCGTCATTTCCCCTTGCGTGGCCAAAAAACGCGAATTTGAAGAAACGGGGCTCGGTGATTACAACGTCACGATGGCTAAACTGGAGGATTACCTCCAAGAACACCGGATTGATCTGGCCCGATTCAAGCCGTCCGGATATGACAATCCACCGGCGGAGCGGGCGGTTCTGTTTTCGACCCCCGGCGGCTTAATGCGGACGGCCATGCGGGAAGTGCCGGGAATTGACGAGAATATCCGAAAAATTGAAGGGCCGGGCATTTACGAATACCTGAATCATCTCCACGAATCGGTCAAGGCAGGGATCAATCCGCTAATCATTGACTGCCTGAACTGCGAATTTGGCTGCAACGGCGGTACGGGAACCAAACGGATTCACGCATCGCAGGATGAATTGGAACATCTCATTGA
>WRMR01000389.1 GCA_009776995.1 Planctomycetaceae bacterium
AAGCTGGATCGTTTGGAAGCCGGAGGAAGTACGGCAGGGGCTTCCGGAATCACGCTGGCCTATCAAGTTACGGAGGAATACTTTGTCCCGGGTGAAGTCAACCGCGTGATTCTTTGCACGGATGGGGATTTCAACGTCGGCATCACCAACCAGAGCGATCTGGTCGATTTGATCGAGAAAAAAGCGAAATCCGGCATTTTCCTGACGGTCCTCGGATTCGGCATGGGCAACTACAAGGATTCCACACTGGAAAAACTTGCCGACAAAGGCAACGGCAACTACGGTTACATTGACACGCTCAACGAAGCCCGTAAAACCCTGGTCGATCAAATCGAAGGGACATTGATCACGATTGCCAAGGATGTCAAAATCCAGGTGGAATTCAATCCGGCCAAAGTGGGGGCTTATCGATTGATCGGTTATGAAAACCGTCTCCTTCGGAATGAGGATTTCAATGATGACACCAAAGATGCCGGTGAAATCGGTGCCGGTCATACGGTCACGGCGTTTTACGAACTGGTATCGCCGGAGGATGCAAAAAATTTGCCGAATATTGACCCGTTGAAATACCAGGCACCCATGGATTCGACACCGGGCGAAACCAGCAACGAACTGCTCACCCTGAAGTTGCGGTACAAGGAACCGGAAGGAGACACCAGCAAGTTGATGGAAATTCCCGTGTTGGAACCGGACTCCGCCAAGTCGTTGACGCAGGATTGCAGTTTTGCGGCGGCAGTTGCGGCCTTCGGCATGATTCTCCGGGACAGTCCCTCCAAGGGGCAGGCTTCGATTCCGCTTGTGCTGGAATTGGCAAATGCCGGTAAGGGCAATGACCCCAACGGTTACCGAAATGAGTTCATCCAACTGGTGAAACTTGCCGAAAGTTTGATGAAGCCGTAACCGCGTCGCCTGCAACGTGGAAGGAAGTCCCGTTAGGGACAAAATGTTGGTAGAAAAAAAATCGATAAAAACATCGAATGTCCCGTAGGGATGCGTCGCTCGGTAGAAAACACAACGTCAGTGATGATATTCGCATTCCGTAGGAATGCGTCCTACTTCGTCGTTGTGGTTGCATTCCTACGGAATGCAGAGTGTGGACAGGTAACGGTTTTCTACCGAGCGATGCAATCCTAACGGATTGCAAGACATTTTTGTTACTCCAAACCAAATATTTCACTAAAAAGTTATGTAAACAATAACTTCACAAACTTCCCACCACAACATACAAATAATATTTCAAGGACTGTATCCCATGTTTCAATGGCTTAACGATCGTACCGGTGCGGTGACCGGATTGAAAACCTTTTGGTATTGGACAGTTCCGGCGACGAAATGCGTGTTTCGCATGATTCCCGCGATGATTATTTTCGCCTTTCTCCTGCAAGGAATCACGGGCGTGATTATGTGGTCGCACTATTCGCCGGGTTCCCAAACCGCTTGGGAAAGCGTCTTTTTTCTGCAATACCACATTCCTTTCGGCTGGCTGGTTCGCGGAATCCACCATTATTCCGCCCAGTTGATCGTCGGACTGCTCGGATTTTACCTTTTGGCGTCGATTTTCCGCTACAGTTACCGGTCTCCCCGCGAGTTCGTCTTTTGGGGGGCACTCGTTCTGTTCGTCCTGTCGCTTTGCAGTTGTCTGACCGGCGACCTGCTTGCCTGGACATTGCCCGGCTACTCGGCAACACTCGTCCGCGTCCGGTTTTTGCAGATGATTCCCTACGCCGGAAGCCTTTTGTTCAAGCTGGTTTTGGGTAATCCCGGCCCTGAGTTCGGCACCTACACGCTGACACGTTTCCTTGTGCTGCACATCATGGTCTTTGGCGGCGGATTTTTTGCCTTTTTGGTGCTTTGGCGGTTTTTCGATTTCCGTGCCAGGAAAATTCAAATCGCCCAAAATGCCGCCAACGCCGCTTTTGCCGCGAAAATGAACGCGGAACCGGACGCATCCGACTCCGAGTGCAAGCTGGAGCGTCCGAAATTGGCCTATTTCTGGTCAGGTCAGTTGTTTTTCACGTCGGTTGCCTGCATGATTTTCATGGCAGCCACGCTCGGACTGGTTTTTCAACACGAACTATGTGACAAGTTTCAAGAAAAATTTCCCGGAAAAGCCAAAGCCGAAGTTGCCGCCAACGCAGAAGCCGCCGACCAGACCGATGTTCCCATAGTCGATTGGTCGGGCTTGCCGAAAGAAGCCCGTCGCGGAGCGGTGTTGATGTCGCCTGCTTCACCGGGCACGGCCTACAATGCCGCCCGGCCTGAATGGTCGTTCCGCGCCGTGTATCATTATTCGAACATGTTTCCGGCGGATAAGAAATTCATCGCAATTTTCGTGGTGTTACCTGCCATCGGATTTTTCTTCTTCCTTGTGCCGATCCTCGGAAAGTTCAAGCCGTTCCATTACCTGATTGTACTGGCCACAGCCGCGTTTGTCGTTGCTCTCGTTTATATGACCTGGGCATCCTACAAGCACGACTTTGACGATCCCGATTACCTCATCGCCGTGGCCGAGGCGGAAGACCTTGCCGTGCGCGCGACCGAGTTGGCACTCCGACCGGAAGGCATCCCGCCGACCGGAGCGTTGTCGCTCATGCAGAGTGACCCCAAGATCAAAGGCCGCGAGCTTTTTGTCCGGCACTGCGCGACCTGTCACGCCTTTGTTCCGCAGCCGGGCGAATCTGTCTACCCGGACTTTATGCCGTATTATCCACCGAAACCTGCCGAAGGTGCCGAGCCGTGGAAAGCCAAAGCCCCGAACCTGTATCAGCCGATCCGCAAGCAGTGGATTGCCGGCTTTACGGACAAGGAACGGATCATTTCCGATGACTATCTCGGCGGCACGGTGTTTCGGAGGGGTTCGATGGTCGAATATGTGCGGGACACGCTGCCCGAAACAATGGAGTTTATCGACGAAATGATCGCCGATGACGACCCGGATGACCCGATGTACACATTCGCATCGGCAAAAGAGGGACTCGACCTGCTTAATGAGATGTTGCACAAAGAAGCGTTGCGGGACGGTCGGCGTGCGGTGGTTGACAAAATTCCGGCGGGAATCAGCGAGAAACGTTACGAACTGTTCTCCGAATTCGGTTGCGACGAAACCGGTTGCCACAAGTTTTACGACAAGGGATCACCTGGCGGTGCCGCCGATCTGACCGGCTACATGTCGCGCGAGTGGCTCGTCGGGGCCATTGCCAACATTGAAGACCCGCGATTTTACGGCGCGAAAAATGACGGAATGCCTGTCTATTACGCAGAAGGCAATGCCGATTCGACAATGACAGTGCAGGAAGTCGAACTGATCGCCGACTTCCTGCGTGGGACTTGGTATCGCCCGGAGCGTTCGGTAACCGTTGCGGAACCCGTGATGCCGGAACCGGCACCTCAAGAACCTGTCGCTGAAAAATCTGCTGAAGCCGCTACGGAGCCGGTGGCCACCGTGCCGGATTTGGAGCCGCCTGTGGAGAATCCCACTGTAACGGTTGAGGAGCCGGCCGTCGCTGATCCCGTCGAAATCCCTGTGCCGGTTTTGGAGCCGGTGCCGCTTTTGGAACTGCCTGACGAAGAACCGCTTACGGTTGTCGAACCGGAAGAACCAGCCGCTGTAACCAAGCCGGAATCACCGGACGATGAACCCGATGAGCTTTCCGACCTTTTGCGCGGTTTGAATTAAGGGCTCGCTCAAAAACAAGTTGTTCAATAAATCAGAGCCGCGACGGTCACGGAGTGGTCATTCCGTTCGATGTCTCTCGCGGCTCTGATTGTCATGTTCACGATTATTGCACGACTTCCTATTGTATCAACGTGTTTTTGGCACAGAACCATCGTTTGAGAACCCTATTTTGTGATTTCAGGTGACATGATCGAACTGGGCGTCAATATCGACCACATTGCAACGATTCGGCAGGCGCGGAGGACGACGGAGCCGGACCCGGTCTGGGGTGCGGCAGCGGCTGAACTCGGTGGAGCGGACGGCATCACCGTTCACCTGCGCGAAGACCGCCGGCACATCCAGGACCGTGACGTTCGCATTTTGCGAGAAACGGTGCGTGCCAAGCTGAACCTTGAAATGGCCTGTGAGCCGGAAATCGTCGCCATTGCGTGCGAACTCATGCCGGACCAGGCGACGCTTGTCCCGGAAAAACGTGAGGAAGTGACCACCGAAGGGGGACTCGACGTGGCCGGAAATCTCGCAAAAATCAAAGATGCTGTCGCGCACTTGCAAGAACGGGGAATTTTCGTCAGCCTGTTTCTCGACCCTGATCCGCCGCAACTGGAAGCGGCCAAAGCCATCGGGGCGAACGCCGTTGAACTGCACACCGGGACGTATGCCCTGGCAATCGGTGACAAGTCACGCGCCGCCGAACTGGTCAAACTGACCAACGCCGGCAAACTGATCACCGAACTGGGGCTCCGCCTGCACGCCGGACACGGTCTGACTTATCACAACGTCCTTCCCATCGCGAACATCCCGAACATGTTTGAATTGAACATCGGCCACAGCATCATTGCACGTGCCGTCATGGTCGGCATGAGAGAAGCCGTTGCAGAAATGAAACGGCTGATGAACACCAGGTGACATGGCCACCCTTTCACAGTTCGACCAAACCTTGACATGCGGCCTTCCTAATAGTTGTCGGGAACGCGGTGAGGGTCGAACGTACTCAAATGGAGCGACCGGATCAAGTCGTGTTCTCTCTCTTTTGTTCTTACGGCGGGACCGCCCTACCTTGGCGTGACCGTCCCAACTTGACTTGACCGTCTTGCTTTGAAAAGAAATTTCATGAATTTTCGGCCGGGCTTCAAGCT
>WRMR01000390.1 GCA_009776995.1 Planctomycetaceae bacterium
GAGCAATCTTTCGCGTGGCAAGCAACGGCTCGCCATCGATCTGGTGTTGATTCCGTATCACGGCAAGCCGTATCGTCATGAAAGCGAAATTTACCGCAGTCAACCGAAAAGCGGCACGAGTCATTTTCATGCCTATGCCACGCGGAAGTTCAAAGTGCAGAGTTCAAAGTGGAAAGTGGAAAAAGCCACTCTGAACTTTGCTCTTTGCACTCTGCATTTGCATGATGCCGGTAGTGATTCGCGGCAAAAAAGCGACGAACAACACGCCGGCCGGTGGCACGCGAAAGTATGCGTCGTGGAAGAAAAGCGGTTTTGACAGATACACCATCACAACGGTCAAAAACAAAAAGAAAATATCGACGTGGTTTCATGTCGGCGTGTACTGCCAAAATCAAAACGGCAAACGCGGCAAACACGGTCGCAAGGCATTCACGTTTGCTTACTATGGTGTGGAAGCCAATCAGGCGCGTTGGATGTTTGAAACATATCTTTGGAACGCGGCAACATTCTTTCAGATGTATCTAACCTTTTGCAAATTTGATTTGTGCTTAAAATTACAATAGATAAAAGATATTTGTGATAAAAATAAAGTTGTCGTGTACAATAATTGTTTTGTTGTTGTTCTTTTTTCGCGAAATCCTGTGTTGGTCGCATTCCGAAGCCGACAACGTCTAGGCAAAATGCCTTCGTCCGTTACAATAAAAACACAAACACATTTTATGACGGATATGCCGTGATGTCTCCATTGAAAATTGAGCATAAAATATGTTTGACTGGAACAGGATTGAAAATGATGGAAAAAACGCAACGGATTACGCCACGAACACTGAAAGGTTTTCGCGATTATCTCCCGGAAACGATGATCCCGCGAGAACGGTTGACAGAAATCGCGCAACAGGTATATCGTTCTTATGGATTTGCGCCGATTGACACGCCGGCACTGGAGTACTACGAAATTCTGGCAGGCAAAGGCGGCGATGAAACCGACAAGCAGTTGTATCAGTTTGAAGATCACGGCGGCAGACGGGTTGGCCTGCGTTTCGACCTGACCGTACCATTTGCAAGGTTTTCGGCGCAATATATCAATCAAATTGGCACTCCCTTCAAAAGGTATCACATTGGCAAGGTTTGGCGGGGAGAAAATACGCAGGCAGGGAGATACAGAGAGTTTATGCAATGCGACTTCGATACGATTGGAACCGAATCGATCGTCTCGGATATTGAAACGACACTTGTGATTCACGATTTGCTGAACTCTATCGGATTCGAGGGAAAATATACCATTCGTATCAATAATCGGCTGGTTTTGTCAGGGTTACTTGATAAACTGGGGCTTTTGGCAAAAACCGTGCCGATTTTACGGGCGTTGGACAAATTGCCGAAAATCGGCCGCGAAAAAGTCGCCGAGGAAATGATACAGTCTGCCGATGCAACCTGTCAACAAGCCGATGCTGTGTTGCAACTGGCGGAACTGAAAGGCACAAGTGATGAGATTCTCAAATCCTTGGCAACCATGGTGTCCGGCAACGAGGCAGGCGAAGAGGGTGTCGAAAAACTTGGAACGGTTATCAAAAATGTGCAAGCGGCTGGTGTGCCGGAAAAAACGGTGCAAATTGATGTGTCGATTGCGCGGGGGCTGGATTATTACACAGGCATGATTTACGAAACGTTTTTGCACGAATTGCCGGGTATTGGAAGTGTTTGCAGTGGCGGACGTTACGATAACCTTGCCAGCCTGTACACAAAACAGCAATTGCCGGGAGTGGGAGCGTCTTTGGGACTCGACCGGTTGCTGGCCGCGATGGAGGAACTGGGGAAAATTGAGAAAATTTCGACCCCGGCGGATATTTTTATCCCGTTTTTCGTTGCCAACCGCTTGGGCGACTACCTGAAACTCGCCGTCAATCTGCGCCGTGCGGGATTCAAGGTGGAAGTCTATCCTGAAGCGAAAAAACTTGGCCAGCAGTTAAAATATGCCGATAAACGCGGCTTTGCCTACACTGTGGTCATTGGAGAGGACGAATTTGAGCAGAACACTTGCCAAATCAAGAACATGAAAACCGGCGAAACGGTGAACTGCCCCATGACCGAAATCGCGCTACAGATTTGATCTTTGCCTCGGAAGGGGTGGAATCACGACAATCCCAGGCGAAACTCTCCGTGAATCTCCCGGCCTGCTGTATCGGGCAACATGGCAAGAAACTCGTCTTCCGACAAGACAGGTACTCCCAGTTGGCGGGCTTTGGGCAGTTTGGAACCGGCGTCTTCGCCCGCGACGACGTAGTCGGTCTTTTTGGAAACGCTACCTGTCGCGTGGCCGCCGTGATCTTTGATGATTTGCTCGATCTCGTCGCGTTTGAATCGCACGAGTTTGCCGGTCACGACGAATGTTTTGCCAGCGAATACCAGTTCGATGGTCTCCTTGCCATTTCCTTGTCCCTCGCTTACGCTTGGGACTCTGATTGCAGTGGTCATCGAAACGCCAACCGACTTGAGGTCGGCAATGGTTGCCTTGCCGGACTCGCTCTGAAAGAACTCGTAAATGGACTCGGCTATGTCTGTGCCAACAGTTGGAACGCGGGCGATTTCATTGGAGTTGGCTTGCATAAGCGCGTCGATATTCTTGAAATGCTTAACAAGTTCATCGGCAGTTTCTGCCCCAACGTTCTCAATACTCAAGGCGAACAACAATCGCGAAAGTCCGCGATTTTTGCTCTCATCAATTGCTACGATGAGTTTTTTTGCCGAACGTTTTCCCAACCGTTCCAGCTTGGCGATTCGGTCGGTATTCAGGCGGTATAAATCACCGAAATCTTTCACGAGTTTCTCATTAACAAGCTGCGCAACGATTTCGTCGCCAAGCTCTTCGATGTTCATTGCTTTACGACTGGCATAAAACCAAATTCGCTCGCGCACTCGGGCAGGGCAATCAAAGTTTTTGCAGCAGGTATTTATGACTTTTACTAACGGCTCATGGCACTTAGGACAGTCTGAGTTCTCTTTTTGTCTCCTAATATAAGTACCAGCTTTATCTTTTGTGAGTAATAGTTTTTCACCGCATTCGGGACATTCAAATACACGATGATTTGGACATTCACGACATATTTTATTCCAAGGAAGTGGACATTTTGGCCAGCATTTTGGGCATTCATATTTAGTGTACGAAATATAAACATGACTTTTCTCTTGCTTTTTCTCTTGCTGTAGTTTTTTACCAAATCCCAAACACTTAATATTCTCACAACGGATGGAAAAATCGTGTGTAAGTTTTTTATTGCATTTAGGGCAATTCGGAAGGATTTCTTTTTTCGTTTTCTCATTTTTTACTCTATTCGCCAGTTGCGCGATACCATAATTGGAGCATTTAATATTTATGCAACGAGCGTACACAGATTGCGTAAGTATAACGTTCGATAATTTATCGCCACATTTGGGGCACTTTGGCAGCGCAACACGACATTTAGGGCATCTAAAATTCAAACGTCTGAATTTACCGCCGCCTTCGTCTCTCGACAGTTTTTGATTGCATTCGGGGCATTCTGTCGGAAATCGGAACTCCGGCAATTTCTCTTTGCGAAGGTGCCGCTCGACACGGACGACATGCGGGATAATTTTGCCCGCCTTTTCAACGACGACGTAATCACCAATGCGAACATCCTTGATTTTGATATATGTATCGTTGTGCAGACTTGCCCGTGAGACAACGGTTCCGGCAATGGTAACCGGCTCCAGTTCGGCAACCGGTGTGACCGCACCCGTCTTGCCGACTTGCAGGGTGATCCCGTTGAGACGTGTGACGGCCTCATATTTTTCAAACTTGTAGGCAACAACCCAACGCGGGCTTTTTGCCGTACTGCCAAGTTGTTCTCGCTGCGAAAAACGATTGACCTTGAGTACCAATCCATCGATCTCGAAGTCGAACAGGTTTTCAACAAATTCCTCACAAAAAGCGACTGCCTCGTCGAAGGTCCCGAATTTCCGCACATTCGGCACAACGACAATGCCTGCCTGTTGCAACTCAGTGAGAAAGGCCATTTCGTTGTCGGCGTGAAGTCCCTCGACCATGCCGACACTGTGCGCGAAAAACCGCAACGGCCGTTCGGCGCAAAGTTTCGGGTCAAGCTGCTTGATGCTTCCGGCAACCAGGTTGCGCGTGTTGGCGTAGGTCGGCAGCCCTTTGGCCGCTTGCTGTTCGTTCAGTTTGGCGAAATCGGTGTTCGTCATATAAACTTCGCCGCGCACTTCGAGCGTTTCCGAGAAGGCGTCGCTTGTCAGCCGCAACGGCACGTCGCGAATCGTCCGCACGTTGTACGTGATGTCATCGCCCTGGACGCCGTTGCCGCGGGTCAGAGCCTGTTCGAACACACCGTTCCGATAAATCAACGACGCGGCCACGCCATCGACTTTCGGCTCGACGATCCATTCGACGCTTTCGTCGGGCAGATTTTTTTTGATCCGATTCGCAAATTCCCGCAGTTCGCCGATGTTGTACGTGTTTTCAATCGAGAGCATCGGCACACGATGCGGTACTGTCGTGAAATCGCCGAGCAACTTGTCACCGATGCGTTGTGTCGGACTGTCCGGCGTGACCAGTTCCGGGTGCTTCTGCTCCAGTTCCTTGAGCCGGAATATCAGCCGGTCGTATTCCAAGTCGGAAATCACGGGAGCCGCCTTGACGTAATACCGCCGGTCATGTTCCCGAATCTCCCGCCGCAATTTGTCAATGTCTTTTGCCGTTGTCATGTTTGGGTTTGCATGTTTATCATAGAGACTTTGCTGTTCACCGGAAAGGTTCATT
>WRMR01000391.1 GCA_009776995.1 Planctomycetaceae bacterium
GACCATCAAGAGTCATCCCCGCCTGCCGTAGAAAAATGTCACGCCAACTTAAAGATATTCGTAACATCGGAATCATCGCTCATATCGATGCCGGCAAGACAACCATCACCGAGCGGATGTTGTACTACTCGAATTTCGTACATAAGGTTGGCATGGTCGATCAGGGGACCACCGTCACGGACTTCGACCCCGAAGAGCAGGAACGCGGCATCACGATTCAGGCGGCTTGTGTCTCGTTCGATTGGAACAAGCATCATTTCAACCTCATCGACACGCCCGGACACGTCGATTTTACCGCCGAGGTCGAGCGCAGTTTGCGCGTTCTCGACGGCGGGGTCGTGGTTTTCAGTGCCCGTGAGGGGGTCGAGGCACAGAGCGAAACCGTTTGGCGGCAGGCCGACAAGTATCATGTTCCCCGCATCGCGTTCATCAACAAAATGGACCGTGAAGGAGCCGATTTTTTCGGCACGGTCGAAGAAATCCAAAGGCGGCTCAACGCGACGCCGATTGTCGTGATACTTCCGGTTGGCAACGGCCCGCCGCATTTCCCGAACGCGTTTCGCGGCGTCATCGATCTGATCAAGATGCGAATGTTGTTATTCGATGCCGTATCGCAGGGGTCGAAGGTGACGGAGCATGACATCCCGGAAGAATTGCTCGATGATGCAAACGAATGGCGTACCAAGATGCTCGACCAACTCGCGTTTTTCTGCGATGAACTGACCGAGTTGATTCTTTCCGAAGAGGAGATTTCGGAGGAAATGATTCGCGGCACCTTGCGTTCGGCGACAATTTCGGACGTGGCCGTGCCGGTGTTCTGCGGAACGGCACTGGACGGCATCGGTGTGCAGCCCGTGATGGACGGCGTGTGCTATTACCTGCCGTCACCGGCTGACATCCCGCCGGTCGAGGGCATCGACCCGACCCGACCCGACGCGCCCGAACTGTTGCGACATGCCGACCCGGACGAGCCGTTTAGTGCCCTGCTTTTCAAAATCCAGGCCGACAAGCACGGCGATTTGCATTATCTGCGGATTTATTCCGGTACGATCAAAACGAACAGCCGCGTGCTGAACCCGCGTGAGAATAAAAAGGAGAACATGCCGCAGCTCTGGCTCGTGCAGGCCGACCGCCGCGAACAGGTGCCCACCGCTTCGGCGGGCGACATCATCGGCGTCATCGGGCTGCGGCACAGCATCACCGGCGACACGATCTGCGATGTGAAATCGCCCATTCTGCTCGAATCGATCTCGTTCCCGGAAACGGTCATTTCGATGGCCATCGAGCCGGAAACCTCGGACGAACACAAAAAACTCAAAGCCGTTCTCGACATGATGAAGCGGCAGGACCCGACGTTCCGTGCCATTGAAAACGAGGAAACCGGCCAGACGCTCATCAGCGGCATGGGCGAATTGCATCTTGAAGTCATCAAGCACAGGTTGCTCCGCGAGTACAAGGTCAACGTTCGCGTACATACCCCGCGGGTCAGTTATCGGGAGTCGATTCAAAAGCCGGTCGAAGTCAGCGGCGTTTGCCAGCGCGTGCTTGGCGGCAAGAGGCACACGGCGGAAGTGACGCTGAAAATCGAACCGCTCGACAGCGGCGAACAAGCCCTCGAAATTGTCAGCAAGTGTCATGATCCGGTCTTCCTGTTGCAGTACAAACAGATTGTTCTGGAAGCGATTCGCGATGAAAGCCAAAGCGGCGGCTTGCTCGGTTTCCCGCTGATCAACCTGCGGGTGACGCTCGAAAGTGTCGTGATCACCGAGGGCGAAACGGACGAAATGGCCTTCCGCGTGGCCGTGGCCGAAGCCTTCCGCAAGGGACTCGAAACGGGCGGCATCACGCTCATGGAACCGGTCATGAAACTGGAAGTCGTCACGCCGGAAGAGTACCTCGGCGACATCGTCGGCGATTTGCAACAACGCCGCGCGATCATCACGCAAACCCTGCAACGCGGCAACCTGAAGGTGCTGGAAGCCGAAGCACCGCTGGCCAACCTGTTCGGCTACACCTCGGCGATGCGCAGCCTGAGTCAGGGCCGGGCGTCCAGTTCGATGGAACCGCTCCACTACGGCCCCGCCCCGCCGGAAGTGCTCAAAAGTTTCATGCTGGAGTAGGCAGGGTACCGCAAAGACAGGGGCGGTGACACCCGTGTTTTTTTGGCTACGGATTTTCACGGGAGAAACTCGGGTTTTTTCACCATGAAGCCACGAAGGAAATGCAGAGTGCAGAATGCAGAGTGCAGAGTGCAGAATGCAAAGTTCAAAGTGCAAAACGCAAAGTTCAAAGTATTTCGCTCCTGGCCACTAGCCACTAGCCACTGGTCACTAGCCACTTCCCCCCTCACTCTGCGTTCTGCTCTCTGCTCTCTGCTCTCTGCGCTCGTCCCTCGCCACTCGCCCCCTCTGGCCGTCAAATTCTATCCTCTTATCGCCTTCCCCCACCTTTTTATCTGTACTTATGTCCATTTACCCTGATTTCCCGGAAAATGTTGCCGATTCTACCGAATTTACCAGATGTTCTGCCACTCGCCACTCAAAACTTGATCCCGCCGGGATGGTGTCACGATCCCGCGGGGATGGCGCACCATCCCGTGGAGATGGCGCACTGAACCTGCCGGGATGGCGCACTGAAGCTCGCGAGATGGCGCACCATCCCGCGAAGATGGCGCACTGAACCTGCCGGGATGGTGTCACGATCCCGCCGGGATGGCGCACTGAAGCTCGCGAGATGGCGCACCATCCCGCGAAGATGGCGCACTGAACCTGTCGGGATGGTGTCACGATCCCGCGAGGATGGTATTTTGTACTTAAAACAGAGATGCTGGTATCAATTCCGCGTTTTTCACCAAGAAGGGCACGAAGGAATGAAAAGCAAAAATCAAAAGAGTCGCACATAACAATGCGCACTCGGTAGAAAATGCGGTGATAATATATACCATCGACCGCCAATAAACAGGTATTTTCACAATTGAGTAACTATGGTTATACATCAAAAACACCCATTCAATGGCGTTGTGCGGTAGAGAATGTCAATATTGGGATGAAAACTTTCCGGCGAAGGTATCAGTTGGTGAACTTGTCGTTGTTCAACCGGTCGATGATTTGTTGCAACTCGTGAACAGCGAACTTCAGTTCCTTCAGTTCACGTCGCATTTCCGGCAACTTGGCCATAGCAACCTGCATTCGCATCTGGTCCTTTTCGGGTGTTGCCGGAATGCCGACAACACGGGCACCTTCGGGAACATCGCCAATCACCCCGGCCATGGCACCAAGGACAGCCCCGTTGCCAATATGAACATGATCCCGCACACCAACCCGGCCGGCCATGACAACGTAATCGCCCGTGGTCGAACTGCCGGCGACGCCGGTTCCGGCACAGATGAGATTGAACTTGCCAATCCGGCAATTATGGGCGATCATGACCAGATTGTCGATTTTCGTTCCGTCGCCGATGAAGGTCGGACCGTAAGTTCCGCGATCAATCGTGCTACAAGCACCAACCTCAACATCGTCGCCAAGGACAGTGTTGCCCAACTGTTGGGAAAGAATGTGTGTGCCTTGCGATGAATCATAACCAAACCCATACGCTCCCAGCACGGCACAGGCATGGATGAGACAGCGTTGGCCAAGAACCGTGTTTTCGTAGAGTACCGCATTGGGGAAGATGATGGAATCAGCACCGATTTTACAGCCGGCCATGATCTGCACGCCGGCACCAATTGTTACGCCATCGCCGATTTCGACTTCGTTTTCAATGACGGCATGGGGGCCGACAGACACATCGTTCCCCAAGACGGCACTTGGGTCGATGATTGCCGTGGGGTGAATTTCCCGTTTGCGGAGTTCGCGCGGGGGACAAAAATGGCGAACAATCATTTCAAAAGCGGCAACAACGTCATCGACTTGGATGGCGGCAAACCGGTCATTGTCCATCCCGCGCGGAACCACAATCGCCGAAGCG
Organism: Planctomycetaceae bacterium; assembly: GCA_009776995.1. Classification (GTDB taxonomy): domain Bacteria; phylum Planctomycetota; class Planctomycetia; order Pirellulales; family Thermoguttaceae; genus WRMR01. Next base: position 3,967 of record WRMR01000391.1, read on the forward strand.
CGGCAATTTGCCAAATAGGATGACTTGTCGGCATGGGAAATAAACGTGATGTCGCCGTTTTCGGCATTATGCACCGGCGCAGCCCCGGTGATGACGAGGTTTTCGTCCCCGGAAACGGTCCCGCCGACCAGTTTCGCCAACTCCGCCAAAGTCCAAGTCATGCCAATGGTACAATCGTGATGAAATGAAAACCACACAATAAACGACAACAAGTACGATTATAAATTCTTTGTCGGCAAAATCAAGCGGCGGTCACAGTATGGCAACCTTATGGGGTGTAGTAAAATTTTCCAAATGTTCAGGAGCTGGTTGGCAAGTGAGAGAAATTGGAGAGGCAATAAAAGGGCGAGCATGTTATGATTCCTTGAAAAATCCTGATCGTTTCGTATTTTGAAGGGTTGTTTTGGCAATATAATGTTAAAGATAGACAAAATAGGCGATGTAATACCCGCTAGAGTGGGTTATCAGTGGTCTTTCCTTCCGACAAGCCAACACAATGACGTAGCAAATTTCATTTAACCTTGATTTTCAAGCCTTTTCGCCCCCAAATATACCGTACAACGTCATGGACTCTGCATTTCGTCTGTGAACTTTGTGCATTCCTTTGTGATCTTTGTGTTGAAATATTTTAACACAAAGGGCACAAAGTTTTTCACAAAGGTCACAACATTAATACCAGTCAAATGGCGTTCGACAGTATAATACGAAACGATTAGTAATTATCATGCAAATCATCAAATATCCCCATCCGATTCTTCGCCACAAATGTAAGCCAGTCAAGCGAATTGACCAGGGATTGCGAGATATTATCGCC
>WRMR01000392.1 GCA_009776995.1 Planctomycetaceae bacterium
GAAACCCCGGGGAAACCAGTAACCCAAAGATCCCAAAACCCCCCAAAGGTTAAAAAGAGGGAAATGCCCCTTTTTCCCCCCCCCCCCCCCAATTTGACATAGAAATTCTTCGCATGATTCGTTCTCCTTATTCGTTTGTTGTGGTGTGTCGGCAAAATGCCAACGGCTTTCTACACTATGCGCTACCGATGCAAGAAATACAATATCGATTTTGCGCAATCGACTATCGATTTTGCGAAATTGGTGTCATCCCCCATGCAAAAGCGGCTTCGCCGGGGACGTTGCGACAAAAATGCTAAACTTTCGGGTTACAGTCTCTAAGAGGCTATTTGGAAATTAGACCCTAAAAACAAAGGGCGAAAAACTTCACTCAGTCGCTGACAAAGGTGTTTTTCAATGTATTTCGACTGTTTGGGTCGGCAGTGATGATTTTGAAGTCCTCGTTTTTCAGCGTTTTTATCTCCCAATAGCCTCTAATTGGATAATGCACGGAACACTTGCAATTCGAACAGACGTACCATGTTGTTTTCGTACTCTGGAACGTACCACCGGACTTTGTTGGTTGTTACAGGATCAAATTTTCCGTAGTAGAGGGGGTATTTATTGGCAGGACAATTGTCCTCGGAAACGACAGTGACCCATTTGCCGTCAACCCAAATCTGAAATCTCCACATCGGCATCTGTTGTGGGTTCGGCAAGGGGAGGCTGTGGCGTGCCAACCGGAACGATGAGATCGTATAGGAACCTTGTAAGTCAATTTCGACCCAATGTTCCGTGAAAACATTGTTCTTCGTAACCCATCTGCCTCCATGGGACAAGTCGCCATCAACAGCGTTTTCCGCAGTGAGTATCTCATTATAAGCACTGCTGGCTTTGGCGGGTTTCTTAAATGCGACATTACTAAATGGCGTTTCAGCAACCTTGAAAGAGTTGCGGTATTTGTCATGAATCGCTTGACAGGCCGCAACGGGAGAACCGGAAGGAACGGAGGGATAATTGTGCCGTGTGACTGCCCAGGCGTGTTCCATATTCCACCAATCAATTTGCGGCTCGATATTTTTGTCGGTTGACTTTCGCAATTCGCTGAAATATTTTTCAAAACGCGCCTTGTAAAGATCAATCATGATCCCCGACCATTCCCGACAAGCATAATCAACCAACCCCGTATTTTCGGAAAGAGGCGTTTCATCATACGTTGTCAGCAATACCTTTGCAAACTTCTCGTAATAGTTCTTTTGCGCCTCATTTTGTCCCCACTTTCGGTGCATTTCAATCCAGTTGCCGACCATGAATTCCTTTCGTGTGGATAAGACCTTATCCATGTCATCAAACAGCTCAAGAAATCGCTTCGAAAGACTGTCAAACAATTCCTGATCACCGTGCAGATGCGCTGCGATCACATGGGGGTAAAGTTTCCACATATAGTGACTTAAAATCTGTCTTGTCAGATCCACCAAGTCCGACTGATAACCGTCATTATCACCCAATTCCTTAGCGGCAAGCAACATCTCATCCCATGCGGGGAAAAGGGTTTCTATGGTTCTTCCATTTTTGACGAGTTTCGGTCTCCCGTGCATAATGGACGAATGCAGTCGCGGCGCATTGTAAATGGTTTGATGCAATAGGCTCCATGCTTTTTCCGCATGTTCGTTCCGCTTGCCGTAACGACTTTTCGCATAATCCCGCGCCCAGAGGTTCATGTCGGGGATTCCGTCCGTCCATGCCGATTCGAACAACGCATTCCAGACAACGGGATTGTTCTCAATGGCTTCCGGAAGAGCACCGACTCCGCGAAGGAATTGACCTTGCGGCTGGGATTTCGCTTCCGCCAGTTGTTCGAAAATTTCATCTAATTTGCCGAACATTCCCGAATTGCCGCCAAAATTATAGAGGATGCACCATATCCAGGGGTTTTGGGAGAAAATCTCTCTTTTGCGCCACTGCGGATCGGCATCGCAATACAAATCGAGTATTAAAATTCGTTCGGGGTCGGTTTTCGTTAAAAGGGCATCTCTCGGATTTCCGTGCCATCCTTGAAGCACCCAAATCGCATTGGGATAGGCTTCCAGAATCAGTTTTTGCATTTTCAAGCCGAGTTCACCGTAATCAAGTTGAGGGCCGGTGCCCTCGATAATAGGGTCGGCGATAATGAAAAATTGCTCTCCGTATAACTCTTTCTGTTTTTGGTAATATTTTCTCCCGAATTCTTCAAAGAAGGGATCAGTCACATCGATAGCGGGTTCCTTGGTATGGGTGAGCCATTTTCCGCCTTCCAGATAGCGGAAGTTTTTCATCACGTCGGTCAATTGCCGGGGGACGATCCCCTTATAACCATCCAGTGCCGGCTGAATCCCCAACTCGCGCATACGTGCAATAATATCTTGTTGCAGATGAATACGCCGATCAAGATGCAACCTTTCAATTTCATTTAACTGATAGATAAACTGCGTTTGCGGTATGATTTTGTCCCTGTAATACGGGTTGACTGTTTCACGAACGCCATAAGATTCAACAACTTTGTGCATGACGGCCTGCCGATCCAAGAACAGCATGGCGATATTGACTCCGTTCAGAGCCATCCAATCGATTTCCTGTTCCCATCGGGCCCAGTCCCAAAACCGGTAAGTGTATCTGTCCACACAATGATTCATGTAATACCGGTGAGGCATGGAAGTTTGGCGGGTGATTTTCTGTTTCACTTCCGGCAACGGTATTGATATTTTGTTACGGGTAACGGTCCAGAATGTTCCCGAATTACAGTAATATTTCAAATACCAGCCCAGTCCGGCGGTGATACTGTTGAGCGTACCGCCTCGAATCACGGTCTTTTGATCGACCGTTTCTATTTCAAACTTTTCAACGGAATCCGTGGTGAGTTCAAAGAGGAAGTGCTTCGACAATCCGAGTTGAACTCTTTCGGCAAGCGCCACGATGCTTTGTGGCTGTGCGGATTCCGCCGGGCAGAGATTCACGAAAAATGCCGCCGTGATCAGTAATAAAAAAGAGAATCGTTTCATAACATTGGCCTTTCGAAAAAATTGTTAATAAACCGCTATTTCAAGAGCCGCAAGTGAAGCAGAGCGAAACTTGCGGATGGTTCGACAAACGCTCGCGAAACCCACTTCCGGCTTCTGAAAAACACACTCATGAACATTTGTCATGGCGTACGTTACGCACCGCCCGGGTTAATTGTTTCGATGAGTATCCGAACCGGTGCTCCGATGTCAAAGGAGGCCGATGCTCTCTTTTTCTGTACATCGATCTGCAAGGGGGTCGTCTCCTCTTGGAGATACTGCTTGTCGATCAACGAATAAATCTTCACCGGTTCCTTTGAGGGCGAGGCTCTATTATCGTCGTCGCTACCGGAGCCGCCCTCGATAACGGTTTTCGAAAGGACGACCTTAAATGTGCCCATCGGAGCACCGGGGAACTGACCGTGCGTTCGGATATTCGCAACTCCTGAAGCGTTGGTAATACCGGAGATCGACCATTTCCCCGAAGTCTCCGAATGACGAAGCGTCACGCTCACGCCTTCCAGCGGCGTGTTTCCTTGCGTAACTGTGATGGTGCAAGGATACACCACAGGAAATCCATCCGGACGTTTCGGACCGCCGCATCCCGCTGCTGAAACGACGACAACGCCAACTGTTGCCAATAAAATCAGTCGTATCATCGATGAGTCTCCTTTTATTGAGGTACCGGCTTTGATTCACTACCGTTGATGGTCCCTAAGGCTCCCCAAACACCGTAGGGGCTTGGGGAGCTCAAATAGGTGGCTACCTGATGGGCCGCATTGTAATCACCGCAATCAATGGCGTCGTAAATAAATCGACCGCTGCCGTCGGCCAAAGCAACGTTGGCACCGCCCGGATGGTAACTGGACGCGGAATAAATTCCCCAGTTTTGGAAAGTACTGGTATCACGGTAGCACGACGGCGCGTTCGGCGGCAGAATCGTATTGAAGCCGATAAACGCCGCCCGGCCATCTCCCCAACGCCTTCCACGGAGACTGCGTGCGGGATTTTGTATCTCGTTTGGACCGACTTGCACTTTCATACACTCACCGGCCTGAAGGTTAGGCAAATTGAAAATGGCCGTTTGGACGGTTGCGCCGCCGCGGAGAACATTGGGAGCCGTCCCAGTACGGACTTCCGGTGAAGCGGCGGCTTCGCCAAGCATGACCGTGTTGGACGTGCCGTCCGTGACTGCTGCCATCGAATGCCAGTAGTTTTCGCCAAACAACGCCCGGCTGACAATTTGGGATGTTTCGAAGAGACCGACAGGACTCGGCGGTATTGTGCTGCCTGCTCCCGTTCCGCTTTGCGTGTTACCCATGTCCTGATTGATGCAGGCAATGTCGGCCATCGAGAACATGATATTCGTGCCGGAAGTAAGATCGTCAGTTCCATTGGCGGAGTCCACGATTCGGGCAGGGCCATCGGAAGGGCAAATCACTGTCGCGATCACTAAAGTTTGGAACACCGGGGAACTGCTGCTACACGCAAAGTTGGGATTCGTCCGGATGTCGATCTTAATCTGATCATACGCCGCTAACTGCTCGATAAACGGAAGCAGGGGGAACATCGGTCCCCAATTCCCGCTGGCCTTCTTGGTTTGCCACCAATTCACGCGGGCGGGAAAGGACGTGTAGACGTCGTGGTAATTGTGTAGCGCCAAAGCGGCCTGTCTGAAATTATTGGCACATTGTGTACGCCTTGCCGCTTCGCGCGCCGCTTGAATCGCCGGGAGCAGCAACGCGAT
>WRMR01000393.1 GCA_009776995.1 Planctomycetaceae bacterium
CAAGACCGAGCGACGCTTCGCGAAACGTGTTCGGCACGGCGCGAATTGCCTCTTCGCTTGCACGGATGACGACCGGCAAGACAAGCAGGGCAAGCGTCAGCGAGCCGGCCATGATGCATGGTTTGCCGGTCACGTATTGCACGAGAATCGCCAGTCCGAACAATCCGAACACAATGCTCGGCACGCCTGCCAGTGTGTTGATGCTGAGACGAACCGCCCGTGTCATCGCATTGTCTTTGGCCGCTTCGACGAGATAAGCCGCTGTGGCGACGCCGATTGGTAACGCAATGACGATGGCGCACAAGGTCACGAGCAAAGTCCCGAGCAGTTCCGCCCCCACGCCGCCGAGAAAGTGTCCCGGCATGGCCGGATCGAAAAAGTAACCCCAATAAAAGGTCCAACGCGGGTTCATCATGGCCGCGAGGTCACGGTCAACTTTGTCGAGCATCGTGCGCAGTTCGACAAAGGTCTCGCCGGGAAACAACTCGCGGCGGTCGATTTCCGCCTGCACATTGGGGAGTACACTCCCGTCTTCCGCAAAGTGTGTCTGCCAGATCACAACCCGCTGCAACTGCCGGTTGGACTTTTTCGCCATGCTCCAGTGGGACGTCCCGAAGCGGACTTCCGGCGGCAAGTGTTCGTTGCCCTCCCGCTGCTCCGGTCCCAATAAAGCTCCGTTGCCGTCCGATCCGATGATCCGGTTGCGAAGTTCGCGGAACGCATCGCCAAACGTATGATTCGGGTCAACCTGCGTCGGCGTGTTCCGCAACGACAGATCAACGTCTTTGGCCGACTCGTAATACTCTGTGGCCAGTTCGACGATTCGTTGTACCGGGGTTTGCGACAGATCGATTTCCGCCGCCGTTTCCGTGATACGTTCACACCGACTGAGCAAATCATCGGCGTCAACCGCTTCGCACATCGACGTGAAATACCGCACCAACCGCCGCGAAACCCGGTCGATTTGCTGCAACTCTTCTTCCACTTCATTGAAGCGTTCCTGCCGTTCGGCTTTTTCCGGCGAGTCGGCCATCAGTTCGAGTTCATATTGCAACTTGTGCAACCGGTCTTCGTTTTGCTTGCGCGCGGCACGGTCCCACTTGCCCGTTTGCTCCAACAACGGCTCGGGCGCAAGCCATGCGTAACGATCAAGCGTTTCATAAACCGGCTTGCGTGCGGCCATGCAACGGGTAAATTCACCGGCCACCTTATCGCGGTTTCTCCGGTCAAACTGTTGCGAAAGAAACAATCGATGCTCGACCGTTTCGCAAAACAGGAAGGCTTCGCGTCCCTGACCGAGCAGCGAACCAAGCACAAGCACGAGCACAACGCCGAGAAACGCCACCGCGAGAAAACTCGCGCCGGTGAAGCCGGAATTGGCCGCCAATCGCAGGCGTTGATGGTTTGCCTCACCGATCCGCTTGGTAACTCGCTGCGCAACACGCTCGTAACCTTGCCCCAACAGTCGGAACGGCCAGAAGACAATCGCAAGGAACAGGTAATGCGCCTTGCGGAAAAACGTCGAAACGGCGGCAAGCCAACGTCGGATCGTACCGCGATGTTCCCCACCCAAATCGACGTGCCCCATGCCCGACTTGAAACTGCTCGCAAGGTATTCGGTCAGCATGTTCAGGACGAAGGTAAACAGCAACAACACGAACCCGATGGCGAACAGGGCACTGCGGTGAATCGAATCGGCGGATGTTTCGCCCATGTCGCCGGCGAGGGTCGCGGTCATCGTGCGCACCGCTTCTCCGAAACTGCCGATGACGGTACCCACATCATACCAGGGCGTCGGAAAATTCGACGCATTCCCGGCGGCCATCCAGACGACCATCGTTTCGCCGACTGCCCGCATTGTGCCGAGCACAATGGCCGTGAGAATTCCGCCGTGCGCGGCAGGAATAACAACCTTGAGCAGGGTTTCCATCCGGGTCGCACCGAGCGCATAAGATACTTCGCGGAGTTCGCGTCCCAGCGAGGTCAATGCGTCTTCCGCCACGCTGACAATGGTTGGAATTGCCATGATTGCGAGAATCAGCGACGCGTTGAGCGCATTTGTCCCGGACGGAAAACCGAAGTTCTCCTGCAACCACGGCGCAACCACCTTGATCGCGAAAAATCCGAACGCGACCGAAGGGATCGCGGCCAGCAGTTCCATGATTGGTTTGATCCACTGCCGGATACCGAACGGCACCATGTCGCTCAACACAAGTGCCGTGGCCAGACTGATCGGAATGGCGACCACCATCGCGCCGAGCGTGACGACCAGCGAGCCGTAAAGCATCGACAAGATGCCGAATTCCGGTTCAGCACGTTCCGGATGCCAAGCCGGTGAGGTGAACATCTCGTGTAGCCGGGCGATGATATTGTGGATGACCGAATTATCCGTGTTCGCCGCGACCTGGGACGTTGCGTCACCGCCTGTTGTCGTGAAAAAGAGCAGGCTTTTCCAGAGGATAAACCCGAAAATGGCGAACACGGCCAGCATCGCGATATTTGCGACCCGGGCCAAAAACCACCCACCCCACCATCGCACTTGCGAACGGATGAAATCCTGACGCCAGGAAAGCACAAGCGGCTGTTCGTCGTTCATGGGGGCTAGGATGAGGGATGAGAGGTGGGCAAAGCTCAATTTGTATTTACTAGCGGTCAAGTGAAAGGATTCGTGGGACAGTTGTGATGGTGAATTTTGTCATCGGGTGTCCCGCGAATGCTTTCACTTGACCACTACTAACCCCTTCCAAATCAATAACTCGTCAACGGGATAAACCCTTTGGCTTCAATGATGTCCTGGCCTTCTTCGGTGAAGAAGAAATTGCAGAACTGCATGAGCGTCGAGCCGAGTTCGGGGTAGCCATCGGTGAAGAGGTAGAGCGGACGCGAAATTTTGTACGTGCCTCGGGAGATGGTTTGTTTGGTCGGCATGACGTTTTCGTAGGAGACGGCCTTGACGCCGGTTTTCACGAACCCCAGTCCGACGTAACCGATGGCACCGGGCGTCGTGCTGACCCGCGTGAAAATTTGCGGGTTCGCATTGGCATATTCGACTTTCGTGCCAAGTTTTTCAGGCTCGACGACCAACTGCTGGAACACTTCATACGTGCCGCTCGACGTGTCGCGGCTGATCGCCACGATGGGCATGTCCGCCCCGCCAACTTCCTTCCAATTCGTCACCTGGCCAGTGTAAATCGCCTTGACCTGGGCTTTGGTCAAATTCCGTACCGGATTCGTTGGATGCACGATGAGGCAAACGCCGTCCATGCAGATCGTGAATGGCACCGGCATTTTCCCGGCGGCAACCGCTTTGTTGTACTCGTCCTTTTTCATGAACCGGCTCATGGCCGCGATGTGACAACGACCGTCAATGAGTGCGGCAGCTCCGTCCCCGGAACCGGTCTTTTTGACGGAAAATTTCACGTTGAATTGCGGTGATTTCTCAAACGCCCCGACAAACGCGTCAATAATCGGCCCAACGGTTGTGGAGCCGTCAATATGAATTTCGTCCTGCGCCAAAACGCCTGACGATGTCAACGCCAAACTGCACGAAACCAGAATCGTCGTGCCAATCGTAACAATCGCTTTCATGATTTTCCCCGTAATGCTGAAAGAGGTGGAAATGGAACTTCAACAGCCACATTTATATTACGGTAATATTAAGAATACCTCAAGGAATTGTTAAGATTGTGTTAAGATTTGATCTGAAAACCGAAGTCAGAGTTTATTTGGAAATAAAATCGCGTAAAATTCAGATTTTGAGTTATCCTCCAAAGTTGTGTATGGTTGAAAAACAACAGGCCATTTTTCACTACTCGGAAACCAGTGTATTTTTGATGGAAACTACAGGAATATCAATACGTTACGTCAAGTTGTATTTTTGATCCGTTTTCCAGTTTTCTTGTCTTTTCCACCCATTTCCGGCAAATCGTGGTGCGCTTTCCGTGCCACTTTATTTTTGTTACGTTTTTTGGTATTTTCTTCGATTCCATTGGGATCAACACGCGCTTTTTCGAAGTCTGATTCCTTCACCCGACTGTAATATTTCAACGCCACTTTCGGCGAATGACCCAACCATGCGGCAATCGTATGAACACCAATATCCGGATACTTGCCGTTGTACAAATCCGTGACCAAACTTGCCCGTAAATTATGTCCCGGCATCGGCCAGGGGTCAAGCCCGGCGCGAGTCACAATCTTGTCAAACATTTCCACTAAAGGTGTCACACTATCCATATTCTTTCGTTCGATGGATTTCTTCACGCCGGGCGGACAATGCTTTTCAATGATATAAACATCACCGGGTACAGCCTGTTCAAAACAATCACGAAGCGGTTCGGACAATTCATGAAAGATGGGAATCACCCGCATGGCTTTCCCATGCCTCTCCGTCTTACTACTAGGGACAATAATTTTTCCCTGATCCCAAAGAATATGCTCCCATTTCAGCCGCAGAACCTCGCTGAATCTACGAAGACCGCCAAAACGCCAAAGAGCGATAATCAGCCGCCACTCGGCATCCGGAGCGTATTCCATCACCTTGTGAATGTCGTCTGCGGAAATATAAACCTTTTGTGACGAATCGCCCTCCCTGGGGCCCCTCACAGAATCAAACGGATTATGCAAAATCACACCGCGTTCCCGCATTGTCCGAAAAAATTCATGAACGGAAATAAGCTTCGCTGCGACCGTGGATGGTTTAAGTGATAACGGAATAAACTCTGCGTTCTTGAGTCTGTGGTTCGATAACC
>WRMR01000394.1 GCA_009776995.1 Planctomycetaceae bacterium
TGTTCCTCGTCGCGGAACAGTGAGGAGGAAGTTTCGTCCTGAAGGGGCAACACTTTTTAGGTTCCGGCGTTGCCCTCGTTATACCGCATACCGCACAAATATTTTGACATTGGGTTTGTTACGGAGTTATGGTAGGAACAGGATGATTGTGGCAAAAAACGAATCTGTTGTTAATATGTTGCCAATATTATTCAGCTGAAGGGAGGCAAGGATGTCGGACGGTTGGGGCAGGGACGAATGTGAGACAGTGAATTTGGGGAACAAGCGTTTGAACGACCGTTTCGGGAGCATTCTTGCCTGTACCCGGGATACGACCGAACTCGATTTCACACGGCCAGAACAGCAGGTGCAAGATGCCGGGCCGCTGGGTGCGTCGAGTCGTCACGCCGCGTTTTTGCATCTGAGCGAAGCGTTCAGCGAAAATAGGATTGGTGAGTTGGTAATCGTTCATGGCAAGTGTTTTTTATCACGAGGCACGACGGAAATGCAGAATGCAGAGTGCAAAATATTTTTTCACATCAACGGGTGATCACAAGATCATTCTGCACTCTGCATGATCTTTATCTTTTCCTCGTGGTGAGAAAAACGTGAACGCTTACGATGGAACGGCGTTTTGAAACGTTGCCGCGCATGATGGCTTGCACGGTTTGGAAACGGAGAGAGATTGGATCATGAAGGATCATCAATGGTTGTTTCTCAAGCTGTCTTTGATGGTGGGCATTGCCCTGTTGTTGCCGGTGATGAAGATATGCAAGGATCGATTCACTGCCGGCGAACCCTGCACCATTGACATGGTCGAAATTGCAGAGGCCGATGAAACACAGCCAATCACGGAAGCCGAACTCTATTTGACCGACTTGCAGGTGGTCGGTCTCCAGCGGGGTGATCCCGGTTTTGAACAGGCACTGTTGCAGGCGATTGTACGGAACGAACCATCCCTTGACCCGGAAACCGGTTTTCTTTGGGACACGCACGCGCAACCGAAGGGTTATCATTCTCAGTTCGATGAAGGTACGAAAGTTCGCCCGACACGGGAAGCGATGAATTTCGCGGCAATGCTGATTGCCAGTCCGGAAGATGAACATCAACTCCAGGGTTGCACACTACTCGAAAAGGTCATCGGATTGCAGGATCAAGACCCGGACAGTGCGACATTCGGTATCTGGCCCTGGTACTACGAGGAACCGTTGGTGGACATGGCCGCTCCCGATTACAATTGGGCGGACTTTCTCGGCGGCACATTGGTGTCGCTTTTGCACGGCTATTCCGACCGTTTGCCGCCGGAATTACTCAAAAAAACACGATATTCGCTCGAATGCGCCGCACGGGCGATCATCAAACGCGACGTCAAACCCGGTTACACGAATATCGCCATGAAGGGCGCGGCGGTCACGGCTGCCGCCGGGGAATTGCTCAACCGGCAAGACCTGCTGGATTACGGCCGCATGCGTATCCTGCGCAATCTCGAACACTACCGTAACACGGGCAATTTCAACGAATACAACAGTCCGAACTACACGCCGGTGGTCATCGCGGAATTGGAACGGATGTTGTATCAAGTCAACGACCCGGTCTGTCGCTTGGCGGCAGCGGAGTTGTTGATCGGCGCGTGGCAAACGGTGGCCGAGCATTATCACGTCCCGACCCAACAGTGGGCGGGACCGTTCAGCCGGACGTACAGCGACATGATTTCACCACGACTGCGGAACACGATTCTCGCGCAAGCACTCGCGATTTCGCCGGAAGAATGGGACGTGTTGCCCGCCGGCGAGCAACCGAATTTATCACTTTTCGTGCCGCGATTTGCCTGTCCCGAATCGTTGCGGCACCATTTCGTCAACGCCCCGCAAGGCGAAATCACGCGGCAACACGTTTTTAACAAAACCAACGCTGACCGTATCGAAACCGGCACGACCTGGCTGACGCCGGCCATCGCGCTGGGCAGCGCGAGTTACCACACGTTTTGGGCACAGGCTCGCGGTTTGATTGCCTATTGGGTGATACCCGATTCGGACAAACCGGCGATTTTGAAACATGTGTTTCTGCATAACGGCAACGATTTTGCCAGCGGTTGCGCGAGAAACCGGCAATCCGGCGGCCGGGTGCTTTCGGCCTTCGGACTGTTACGGAACCAGGGGAGTATGCACCCGACGTTTGACCGCCCGACTGACGGCGTGTTTCATGCCGAATCGTTTGAAATCGTGTATCAACTCGAAGCACAAGGGGCTGCGGCACGCGAGTTGTCGCCCAACGTGTTCGAACTTTCCGCCGGGGCGGTTCGGGCGGTTTTGCATGTTGCGGACGATTGCGTTTTCGACGACCAACCGGTTCAATGGCACGTGGAATCCGGTGATGAACGCGAAGCAACCTCTGTCGTCAGGCTGGTCGGCACTTGTTATCGCGGCGAATCGAAGGTTTTTGCGCTGGACACGATCAGCACCCGCATCGCGGTCGGCCTGGAGCTGTTGCAAGGCGATCAGCAACCCGCGCAGGCTGCCGTGTTACTGTCCGACGCCAATGCCCCCAGGAACCGCAATGTCGCCTATTACGGTATCCGGTGGGAACCCATCACCGGCGACAAACGACTCATCGCCCCGGCACAAGCAATGGATCGGTGAAACATCGCTGTGTCTGAACCATGATTCTCGTAAGATTTTTAAGATGATCTGGATTTTTATGGTCTATCCCCAATCATAAATTCCGGGTATCCATTCACTGTTCTTTTTTTGACACGAACCACGCAAAATTTACGCGAAAAAACGCGAAAACCCTTTGTTGTATTTTTTGTCTGTTTAGCGATATTTTGTGTGTTTTGCGTTGAAAATCCCCAAAGACGTTTGTATAATGAAAATCACGAAGTGCATGATTTTCGACAACCCAACCTTTGTGAAACGTGAGGCGACCATGCTGACAAAACGACATTTCCACCCGCGATCAAAAACCTTCTGCGCAGCGGTACTGTTACTCGCGTGTTTGGGCACCGCGAATACCGCTCCGATATTTTGTCAAACACCTGACACAAACCCTGCACAGAATTCCGGTGATCTTCCTCCAAAACTCACGGCAGCGGAAGAATTGGCTGACATTATTCAACGTGTCTATTTTCCCGATAGAACCTACTTCGCAAATAGTGTTTTTACCACCGACTTTGCCAACAGTTACAGAGATGAAACTCCCCCTTTGAGTGTGTTCGGAAATCGTGTCCTGCTCGACGCCGGTTCCAAAACCGTTCGCGACATCAACGAGTTGATCTTCATGCTTTCCCACGAGGGAAAACTTCCCGCCCGGTTGGAACGCATCGAAGCCAAAAATGCCGCTCTCGAAGAAAAACTGCAACAGCCGGTCACCTTGTCAATGGAAGAAGTGCCGTTTGCGGAATTTCTTGATCATCTGCCACATGAACTGGAAATTGCCGTTTATGTTGACAAACAGGCGTTTTACGAGGAAGACTATTTTGGTAATCCGCTTGATTGGGAAATTTCTCTGGATGTGACCAACCTGCCCGCGATTTCTGCTTTGGAACTGGCGTTGTGTCAAGTGGAGGACACCTGGTATTATTTCCATGACGGCATTCTGGAGATCACGCCGACCGCTGTTGTGAATAAAACAAGAGCAATCTATCCGCGTGTGTATTTCGTTGCTGATTTGCTGACTGGGGGTTGTGGCAAGACATATCAAATCGACGATTTGATCGCCACGCTACAGATACTATTCAGGGTTTGGGACAGATCCATGATCAATTATGACGACGACGGTGATGAGCGTTTCTTCATGCCATTTCAAGAAAAAACGCTTGTCGCGCATCTAACGCAAAAGGAACACAAGAAGCTTGAAGCCTTACTCCATGCCATGCGGTATGACGGGTTTTACCCTCCCGCTCAACAGGCAAGACTCGACGCCAATCAGGAATTGTACGCGAAATTACAGACGGAGATTTCAGTCGATTTTGAACATACTCCCTTGAGTGAAATGCTTCAATCGTTGAAAGAACAAACCCGCCTGACGTTCTTTGTGGATATCAAAGCATTTGAGAATGAGGACATTCTATTCTATCCGTCTGATGAGGAAGTCACGTTGCGAATGCGGAACCAGAGCGTCGAAACCGTGCTGAATTACGCCCTGCGGCAATTGGACAGGGAAGCAGGTTTTGTCGCCTGGAACGGAGTGGTCTGCATTGTGCCGCAGATTGTTTGCGAAAACAGAGCCGAGCCGTTGTTCTTCGTTTACCCGGCCAAACGGCTGGCAAACCAGGAACCGGAACGCTTCCCGCTGACGCCGGAAAACGGGATTCCGCCGTCGCGCGATGAACCGCCTGAAGTTGAAGAAGGTGCATCATTTTCTGATGATAGTGAAGATGATTTTGGATTTTCTCCATTCGATTGAAGACCTGGAAAATCCCGTCGATACAGATTCTGTCGTTCGTATCATCGGACATTGCAGTTGGATTGATTTAACTCATTATTTTCATGGTGGTTACGTTACCTTGTCGGGTCAGGTTTTGCGAGGTCGATTTCGAGGGATTGGTCAAGTCTCAGGAGCAAGTCACGGAAGCTGATATAATCGTCGCGGGTTTGTTGACGGCGGTCGTTCTCCGTCACGCACACGAGTTCGACCAAGTCCAGCAATTGCGCATCAGCATCGCCAGTGCAAAGTACTGCAACCGCAAAATCGATTTGCGGATGCTCGTGCGAATCCGGTATTCGTGCATCTGCCGATGACTCGTTTCGATTCCAAACCACTTG
>WRMR01000395.1 GCA_009776995.1 Planctomycetaceae bacterium
GCAACATGCGATAGGGTATTTGGCCGTATCTTCCAGGCGGATACCATTTTTCCCCGTCGCGGCTGAAATGAACATCGAAACCATAAGGAGATCCGTTGATGAAGACTTTCAACTGCGCGGTAAGAATCATGATCGGATCAAGAAATTCCGGGATGGGAGCCGTACCTCTGTCCGTCAGCGATGGATGTGCCCGGAATGGCTGAAACTCGAACTTGCAGCGTATGACGCCGTTTTTTGCCCGCTCGATCGGTCGATAACGGCGATCGGTTGCCGCAATGACTTTCTCTCTTCCGCCGGAATAATCGCCAAAATGGATGTCGCTGATGTGCAGAGGTTTCTTCCATTCCGTACCGTCCCATTTTGCGACAAAACGGTAGAGTTTGTCGTCGATGGATTCACCTTCACCGAGCGGCAAATAAATATTGACGTCGTTCAAATCTTCCGGTTTCCAGGGACGCACGGTTTCAGGATATTGTTCAACATCAACCGCCCTCATGGTTCCTCCAAATCCGGTTCTTGCCTCCATTTTTGCAATGAACGGCACGGCGGCACGGTAAACCGGAAGGAAAGACTGAATCCTTTCCGGAAGCTGCGGTGCAGACACCTCCTGCCCCATAATGGTGCCTCCGAGAAGGAAAAAAACTGTCAGCACATAAGCAATTCGTGACACGAAAGACCCCCGTAGTTTCAAAAATACTGTTGACCGAACATTTAATTGTGATTTTGATTTCATTATATCAAAACAACATGTCAATAACCACTCAAACGGGCTTTTCAACCGGCGGTAAATCGATAAAATAATATCCAGTGGCACGGCATGTTCGACTGGGTGAAGTGAATGCTCAGTCAGGCCGTCCGACAAGGAAGATTTCAAAACTGGCAAATTTTATCTGAAAGGGAAATAATATGGCCAAACTTACGATTCAGGATGTTGATGTTGCGGGGAAAACGGTATTGATGCGGGTTGATTTTAACGTCCCGCTGGACGATCAGGGGCAAATCACCGACGACCGCCGTATTCAGATGGCACTTCCCTCGATCCAATCGGTGCTTGACCGTGGCGGCAAGCTGATTCTGATGAGCCACCTCGGACGCCCGAAGGATGCTCCCGATCCCAAATACACGATGAAACCGACTGCCGTGCGGCTGGGTAAATTGCTCGGCAAGCCGGTCGAATTTGCCGCCGACACGGTCGGCCCTGACGCGAAAGCAAAAGCCGCCGCACTTGCAACCGGGGGCGTACTTGTGCTTGAGAACGTCCGTTTCCAGCCCGGCGAAAAGAAGGGCGACACGGTCTTTGCGTCCGAACTTGCCGCCATGGCCGACATTTACTGCAACGACGCGTTCGGCACCTGCCACCGGACAGACGCTTCGATGGTGGCCGTTCCCAAGGCGATGGGCGACAAGCCGAAAGTCGTTGGGTTCCTCGTCGCCAAGGAAATCGAGTACCTGACCGACGCGATCCGTTCGCCAAAACGTCCGTTTGTCGCAATTCTCGGCGGCGCAAAGGTTTCAGATAAAATTCTCGTCATCAAAAACCTGCTCGGCATCTGCGATAAGGTCCTCATCGGCGGTGCGATGGCCTACACGTTCTCGCTGGCGGAGGACGGCAAGGTGGGTAGTTCGCTCGTCGAGCCGGACAAGGTCGAACTTGCGAAAGAACTGCTCGCGGCGGGTGGCGGCAAGCTGGTTCTGCCGATTGACAATCACTGCGGCGACGCGTTCAAGGCCGATTGCAACAAGAAAATGTGCAAATCCGGCGAAATTGAAGACGGTTGGGAAGGTCTCGACATCGGTCCGGAAACGGCAAAGTTGTACGCCTCTATTGTCCAATCGGCGAAAACGGTCGTCTGGAACGGTCCGATGGGTGTTTGCGAAATGCCGCCCTTCGACGAAGGAACCAAAGTCGTCGCCCAGGCCATTGCGGACAGCGATTCGATCAGTATCATCGGCGGCGGCGACAGTGCGGCGGCCATTCAACATCTTGGTTTTGCCGACAAGGTCTCACATGTCAGCACGGGCGGTGGTGCAAGCCTTTCGATGCTCGAAGGCCAAAAGTTCGAAGCGGTCGAAATCCTCGATAACAAATCCGGCGGTTGCCGATGTTGTTGCGGCGGGTGATATTGAAAGTTGTCATCAGAACATAGCACAACGACCGGATCGTACTGCGTTCGATCCGGCCGTTCCGCTTTCTTCTTTACTTCCCGATTGCCATTGGGAAACCGGGTTTTGCACTTGCGGAGTACAATAAGACTTTTACAGGGAGGTTTGCCACAAAAACAACAGCCGGAATAGGTCGCAATCGCAATGACGGGATGCCATGAAATACCTGTCATTCGGAAAATCCCGTCATTCCGCCATGCTTCATTCCGGCTTTTGCTTGATTCCCAGGAATTTTGACTTTTCACTTTCCAGAAAAAACCTCATCATATTCATTCGGAGAATACAACATGAAATTCGAAGCATCTGATCTTGAAATCAACCGAATGGAGATCGAACCGCACTGCCTGCTGTGCATGAACTGCTTGAGAGGCGGCGGTCAATCCGAATGCATCGAAAAGTACCGGATTGCCAAACTCTACCAAAAAATTGACAAAAATCCGGAAATGCATCTCACATTCGTCGGGGCGTTTGACAACATTGGTGCACGTACCGAACGTTTTTATCAGCAAACCCCGGCAGAACGTCGCAAGGATTTGGACGTACTACAACGTCTTGGTTTGAACTATGGAGACACACGTTCGGCAAGGGATTTATTCACCAGGTTATCCCGCTTCATTATCCACTTGAATGGTATCTGTCGTTATCCGGAAAATCCCTATGGTACATGGCCCGAATGTGAGTTGGCCGACGGAGATTGCTATGTCAAAGGCAACAAGCCGTTGCGTTACGCGCAGAACTCTGATGAAATGGAGACACAGAAAATCCTGTCCTGCCAAAAGTTGGCCGAAGCCGATCATGTCGTAATCCGCATGCATCATCTGCTCTGCATCACATGTTTTGCCGGTCGGGGGGAGAATACGGTGCCATTGAAAGAAGACAATGTGTATGAGGCTTGGATGAAATTCCGTGAGAATCCCGATATCCCGGTCACATTGGTCGAAGGACCGGGGGAATGCTGCATCTGCCCGCCCTGCCACAGCTATATTCCGTCACGTGGTCTCTGTATTGCGGCGTGCCATCTGCGCGATCGGAAAAAAGACCTTGATACTTTTGTTGCGCTTGGCTTAAGCCCGGGCGATACGCTCACCGCACGCGAACTGTACCGGCGCATTGGCGAGAGGATTCCCCATGCGTTGATGATTTGCCGCTATGAAACGGAAACAAGCTTGGAATGGACCACCTGCGGCGGAACGAAGAGCAGTGCTTATGAACAGGGGCTTGCCATAACTTTGGAGTATCTCAAATGACCCATATCCGTTTATGGCGAGTCGCGCAATATTCATGTGAACATTCCCATCAGAGCCACGAGAGCCATCAAGCGGAATGACCGCTCCGTAACCGTCGCGGCTCTGATGAATCGAACAACTTTTTTTACGTGTGCCCTTGCCCCGCAGATTCCGGTCAGGTACGGGAATTGTATTCCGCCAGGGCATCGAAGAAGGCCAGCACGTTGTCCAGCGGTGTGCCGGGCGGGATGTCGCAACCGGACGAGAGCACGAAATTCGGATAATCGCGTGTCGCTTCGAGCAATTCCGCAGTGGCCTGGAGCATGTCGTCCGGCGTTCCCATGCGGAAAAGGACGGACGGGTCGAGGTTGCCCATGACCGGAATACCCGCCGGAACCTGATCCAGAATTTTCCTCACGTCCACCGTGTTCCCAACATGCAACGCGGAGCAGCCGGTCGAAAGCATTTCCTGCACCATCTTTTCCGTCTTGCCGCAGTTATGCAGCACGAAGGCGAACGAATCGTCCCTGACCGCATCGACGATCCGCTTGATGTAGTCCGCCGAGAACTCCCGGCACATTTTCGGTGAAATCAGCCCGGCGGCTGGCTCCGCCATGATCAGGCCGTGGCAACCGGTCGCCTTGAACGCCTTGGCGTACTCGATCAGAAATTGCGTAACTTTTTCCAGCAAGGCATGAACTGTTTCCGGTTCTGCTGCTGTCATCAGCATCATCGCACTCATGTCGAGCAGGCGGCCAGTCAGTGAAAAAGGACCGATCAGTCCGCCGAGCGTCGGGCGGTCGTTGATTTCCGTCGCGCACAATTCCGCAGCAAGCAGAGTTTCGGCGGTTCTCGCCGCACCGACTTCAGGAATCGCCAGGCGGTTAATTTCACCCTGGTCGCGGACCACCGCCGCAGAGACCGTTGGATTTTCCACTTCGCTGAATTTGATCGGCGAACCAAACGCCTGGGCTTCGACGGACAAGTCCATCATGGTCAAAGCGGCGGCCATGTCGGGAAGCCGCCCGATCAAGGCACGAATCGCCCGAAATTGCAGTTCGCCGGACTGGAAAACATCAATCGGTGCGGCGTCGATCAAAGGGATGCCCGGACTCGTCAGAATCGGCATCGCGGCCCGTTTCTTCCCGGAAATCAACCCGGAAACCCATTCGTTCATGTTGCGTTTCATGTTTGTTCCTTGATTGTGATCATTAGAAATAATCAGTAGTTCGTAGTGAATTTAATTCAGACTAAATGATGTAAGTATATTTATTTAATTATGTTATGGCGATAATTTTTGCAATTCCCAAGTTCGTTTTTTGAGGAAATATTTTTTTCCCA
>WRMR01000396.1 GCA_009776995.1 Planctomycetaceae bacterium
CAGTCTTGTCGTCCACATACTTCTTGCGCGAAGCATGGGAATCTTCCACCGGGTCACGCGGCAGTTCAATGTCGGAAAGATAAGTGATGGCCATAGAAAACCTCCGGTTTTGGCTTCAGGTGTCGGACTTCGGACTTCCGGGTTGACATTCGCCGCTCTTTTCGGAAGTCTGAAGCCTGATGCCTCGTTATTGAATGAGTACTTTGATGGTTCGATTAGCTTGTAAGATCACATCGGGAACAATGCGGATCACATTTTCCGAAACAGGCTCCCAATGGACAAAGAAAAGACGCTGTGGTAAACTTGTCACGTCGTAAAACGTAACTTGCAGATTGACCGTTCCGAGGTCGTGCAGTACGTCGTAAGTTTCAGAAACGCCGTCGGTCGTCAGCATCAGCACCTTGCAGTCGCGGTGAAGCAGAATATTGTTGGCATGATTGCTGATGCTTTGCTCAAGTTGCGTGACGGTCGGGCTTTGAATTTTGCCGGTAACGGCCAAAGTTTCACAGTCGATCTCCACCGTATCAGGCGGTGGAAGTTCGTAATTCGGGTCAATTGCTATGCTCACATTGTTCGCTCCTTGTTGTAAAAATGGTGTTCGTGAATGGAAAACGTTATTTTCAACGCCCCGCCTTAATGCTATATCTGAATTTTTGCGAAAAGGGTGACCTGGGATTCCGAAAAAATGGGAAAAATATTTTCGGGCAACGTTGCTGTGCTCTATCTCTATGGGACAGCGAACGCTGCAAGTGCATCTCTTTTTTTCGTTGGCAAAAAATTATTTTCGCAATTCGGAGAGTTTGACGCGTGGTCGTTGCGGTTTTTGGATTGTTTTGAGCGTTCCGAGTTCGACACCCTGCATCGACGCGCCAACGGCGCAGCCCACCAAGCAGTCGAGCCAGTGGTTGTCCGGGTGCGAAGGCCGGATTTTCCATTCGTCCACAGTGCGTCCGTTGGCCGACGCTTGCACCCGATATTCCGCAACGAGGTGTTCCGCCAGCATGGTATGCACCTTCGGGTCATGCCCGAACAAAGACAGACAGCCCGGATCGCCCATATTCACCGCAAAACGTGCATGGACAAACGACTTCCAGTAATTCGTATCGATCAAAACGTGACGCACCTGCCGCTTGCCCGCCGTGTTGGGAACGCGCCAGTGATGGCCGATCCGGTCACCGCGTTTTTTGGCATACTCCGCGAACGGGATGCTCGACGCGCCGACGTACTTGCCGTGCGAGGGAAACAGGATCGCGGCATGTTGCGATTGCCGGCAGAATTGATAAACCACGTCGGTGCTTTGCCCCCAGTTGCTGTCGATGAGGCATTGATTGATGCGCATTTCAACGCCGTCCTCACGGTAGTAGGAACGGTTCAATCGCTCGTCGCAGAGCTTTTCGAGTCCGCCGTAGATTGCACCTTCGAGTCCACTGTTGGGAATCGCCGTTGCCAGCGTCTTTTGAATGTCGCGCAGTGTAAAATACACTCGCTGCTGATCCGGCCAGGTGCCGTAATCCACAACGAAACCGTTGAAACAACCGTCCCATGCCGCCAACAGCCAATACAACGCTTTTTGCTGGACGTCGATAAACATGGTGAGGTGATTGCAGTCGAGCGGAATGACGCCGCGATCATAACCGTTGGTTTTCCCGGCAATCTCTTCCGAAGTCATCATCTCCTCGCCGGGCATTTCGATGATTGGCGAGTTCTGATACTCCGAAAAAAAGGCATTTTCGTCCCTGATTTTCAGGTTCATCGCGTGTTGCAACCCGGAAATTTCATCGTCGTTATACCGTTCCGGCCAAGCCACCCGCGACCCGGCATCCATCGCTTCCCGGTTCTCTTCATAAAACCGGGTCGCAATCCTGCCGTCACCGTCGTTGCGCAACGAGTCGCCGCGCAGTTCGGCATACTTCGCCCACAACTTTTCGTTACTGGGGAACATATAAACCATCTTCGTGCGCTCGCCCTGCCATTCGGGATGCTTGTCACGATTCAAAATATTGTCGGCCATGTCCCCCGGCCTGATCACCGTACATGCCATCAGCCCGGCGATCTTCTTGCCCGGCCCCGCCATGCCCAAAACGTCACCGGCGAGGATACGTTCCCGATCCGTCGATTGCGATTCCGACCATGCCGATTCCGAGGTCTGCGGGTCGTCAATCAATACGAGTTGCGGGCGCACCACCTGACCGTCCGGGCGCGCATAATTCTGGCCGCGAATGTCCGAACCCTTCATGCCGCTACTCGAAATGACAACGCCGCTTGCCGCCGAACCTTCAATGGTGGGAAGCACCACCTTGTCAACGTTCCATTCAATCCGCGTCGGCTCGTTGCGATACTTCTGGCCTTTTTGACGGTTCGTGATGCGTTCCAGGCACTGGATCGGAAAACACACCTCCGGGAAATCCTCCTTGAGAAAGGGATTGGTTTCCAGCCAAACCTTGATGTTCTCCAGCAAATCACGTGCGCGGCTCGCACTCGATGCAATCAAGCACACGAAGGGCACCGCACCAATCAACGCCGCCCAGAGAACCGCCGTCTCTGCCATGACCGTTTTACCGCTGCCCCTCGGCATGGCCATTGCAAACAACCCACCGCTCAACACCGCCTTTTCAATCTTCTCGATGACACGAAGGTGATCCATCGACCAGGGCAGGTAAAAGATTTCAGGGAAGTACGACTCGCAAAAGACACGAAACGATTTTATCGCCGACTCCCGGCGTTGCGGGTTGCCAATTTCCGGTAATTCACCGATGTCCTGTGCCGCCCGGACTTCCTCTGCGTTGCGGATCGCCTGGAGTCGTTTCTTTTCCGCATAGTCCATCGGCTCCTGTTTCGGCCTGAAATACTCCAATGTCAGCCATGCCGCATAGCGAAACAGATTGATCGTCTTGTCATCACCGATGACATAACCGGCACGATTGCGGTGTCGTCGCAAGCGAGTCTCCGTCAAAACCGTGCCGCGTCCCGCTGTGTTGAGGATGCGCATCAGTTCGGCGGGTTTGAGTGTTTGCGGGTTAATTGGTGTTGGCATAGTTCACCTGCTCTGCTAAATACGCTGTGTATTCGATGAGGTTGAGGGTATCGTGTTCAGATAAAAGGTTCCCGGCCTCGGCGATGTCGCGGACTTGTTGTTCCGTAACAGGACGCCGCAACGACCGGGAAAACAACGTCGCCAGATCGCAAGGCGATAAGGCGGAAATATTGAGTTTGTCTTGTGCCATAAAAAAATCTTTCAGATTTTTGGCTTCAGGCTTCGGACTTCGGGCTTCAGGAACAAAAAATCCTGAAGTCTGAAGCCGGAAGCCCGAAGCCCGGTTGACTTCTGAACCCAACCGTTTATCGTGTGACAACGGAGGTTCAAAAATGACGATCAAAATAGGACAGTGTTATGTTGCGCGTTTCACGAAAACGGATATGCCGATACGTATTGAATCGTTGGAAAACAACGGCCAATGGAAGGCACGTTCGTTGATACACGGGCGCATCGTGTTTGTGAAAAGTGAAGCACAATTGGTATGCGAATGCAGTGGTAACGATCTGGCAGAGCTTGCCAAAACGGTCGTTCCCAACCGGCGGTCAAAGAGGCAGGCACCGCCGCCAACGCCCACGTTGGCCACTGAAACGCCACAGGTCGCCCGTGTTGGCAAGGTCAAAGCCAAGCGGCAAAGAATACCAGAGTATTCACTCAACGCCCTCGATGGCGCACACCGCGTTTTGAAAGAGGCCAAAAAACCCTTGACGTGTCAAGAAATCGCAGAGAGATCAGCCAGGAAAAAGCTACACCGCAGTGACGGCGCGACACCCGCCAATACATTGAACGCAGCGATGGCAAGGGATATAAGCGCAAACGGCGAGAAGTCACGATTCATAAAGACCGGACGTGGCTTATTCGCGGCAAGATAACATTGATGATTTTTCATTCATTTTGCTTGCTTTGGCTCTCGTCTATTGCGACGGTATATGTAACTCCTTTGGGAAATTTTTTGTCCCATTTTCGATGACAGGAAACACATAACCAGCGGACAACCAAAGGGTAATCGTAATCATAATGTGCGGCTTCGATCCTGCAATTTTGTTTGCCACATTGTTCACATGTATTTGGCCTGATGATTCGGCCTGCAATGACATGATTACGTAATAGACATTGTGCCGATCTCGCTTTGGCAATGGTTTTTCTCATGGTTTTTCGGCCTGTTGTTTGGGCAGCAACCTTACAGGCGTAGCTGCAAAATCGCTTGCCCAAATGTGAAACAGGCCCGAATTCTTTACTGCAATGCTCACATGTTTTGAATGTTTGATGCTTTCGATTGCCTCCGATCTGCCCCAGTCTCTTGTGTAAGCGAGGCCCAGGACGTTTTATTACCTTGACTGTCATATCGAATTGCCTCTTTTCCTGTAAACTCCAACCACCTTTGAACGATAACATCTGTGTACCAACGGTCGATTTCCATTGCAAAACAACGGCGTCCCATCATTTCACAGGCAATCAGCGTCGAGCCGCTCCCGCCGAATAATTCCAGCACGTTTTCACCCGGCAAGGTCGAGTATTTCAAAGCGCGAACGCCTAATTCGACCGGCTTTTCTGTGAGATGCACGGTCTCTTGGGAACTCACCTTCTTGACACGCCAGACATCCGTGATAGAATTCATGCCGATAAGATTGACCGCCTCCTCCGAGGATTCGACTTCACGAACGCGGTGCTTGTCGCTCGGCGGCAAAACG
>WRMR01000397.1 GCA_009776995.1 Planctomycetaceae bacterium
TTCCTGGTCCCGGGATGTTGAAAGGTAATGATATTTCCCTTACGGCTCAACCATTCGATTCCGTCATTTGGCGGCAAATCAAAAGTCAGCGTGAAAAAACATTCATCATCGCGGCCTGTAGCAGTATAATGGTCGCCTGTTGCGACATCATTGAAAAAGGCCGTACCGTGCAAGCCCGGTACGTTGGGATCGCCAAACTCTGTTGCCCCGAGGCTCTGGGCACGGATGACCGAGGGCTTGGCGTGACTGCCGACGAGCATCTGGACGATGACACTGTCAAGATCGTCTTTCGGGGACGCCACGTTGCGTTCGAGTTTTTCGGCACCGGCTGCCTGGCGGTACTGCTGACTCGACACGACCATGAACGTCGCGATGAGCATGGCGAACATGGCCAGCATCGCAAGGACGAGCAACAAGACCACTCCATCGCGCCGCGATTGCAAACTTCTGCCGGATGTCATGGCTATTCTCACTTTCTAACACTAATAACGATTAGTGATATAGTGAATAACTAATAATGAATACTTGAGTTGGTGAAAGAATCAATGGATGTTTTTTATTGCTTGATAGGGGAATCTTCGCCCTGTCAGGGGCAGTGCATATTAGCCCAGGGCAACGCCCTGGGTAACGGCTTGCGGGGCGTACTCGTTTTGTTACCGTACCGGCAATTCGATACAAATCGGTTCCAACAATCCTTAATGAAAAAGGGGAAATGCCTTCACTATTCCTTATTCCCTCGTCCCTCGCCCTACTTAGGCATTGTCGCCTGAAACACGTTGACCACGCCGTCGCACAGGATGGCGGAAATGCCCAGCGGCACATCATTGGCGTCTTTTGCCCCTTTCCAGTCCGGCCCGACCAGAAACACGCGGCGCACATAATCACTGACATCAGCGTCATACATGATGTCATCATAACCGGTGATGCGATACCACTGCGCGTTAATGGGTCTGTCAGGACTGACACTCGGATCCGACGTCAGGAGCAACCACTTGATTGTTGACAGATCAAGTTCGTCCGGATTGCCCGATTGTAACGAGATATAGGCACCGGTTGCATTGATGATCGGCGGTGTGGTGGAACTCAGAGTCACCCGGCGAGTGGCATTGGGAGCCGTGTCCCGGCGGTTAAACACAACGGCGGCGACTTCATAGCCCAAAACATCGTCCGGGGCCGCCGTGGCAATACTACCCGGCGTTGAACGCGAAAAACCCACCGGTTGCGGATCAATGACCGGCGTGACCATGTACATCCAGGTGTAAAGCCCGGCCGTGGTATAATCATTGGAAACCAACGTGGGACGAACGGACAAATCGTCTGAAGCAAAAACCGTGTCGTCGCCCCAGCGAAAATGACGGCTGGCGTCAGCAAGATTCAAGGCATCAACAAGCGTAAAGGGATCAGCAAGTGTAAAGGCATATAAGTCACCACCTGCAAATGTCTGCGGGGATGAAGTTACAGTGCCGGTATCAGGGTCAATGATTCCCAACGGATCGACGATATAGGGATCGGCTGGGACGTTTCCCTCCCAGTTGTAGTGAAGCACATCCGGCTTGTACCATTCAGCCATGCGGATTTGCTGAATGGCTCCGCGGCCGCAGGCACTGCTGGAATCGGCGACGTTCATCCGGTTGAGCTGGAACGTCGCAAACGGCAACACGGTCAGCGCGGCCACCAGCCCGAACGACAGCACGAACGTTGCGGCCAGAATTTCCGTCAGCGTCAAACCGCGACGCACCGGCATTCCCAAATGAAATCGGTCATCGGTCAATAAGGACGTGGAATTGTTCGGTTTCATGGTTATGTCCTCGTATTTTCCGCAAAAGGTATTGCGTTCGCAAAAAAAACCTCTGCGGCCTTCGCGTTCTCTGCGTGAAATCAATCGTCTCACTATCGCGTTTCCGCACCGTGCATACTGTTGGCAAATTCGCGGGAATATCTATACGCCTTGCCATTATTTAAATCTGCGTACTGGACATTACCGTTAACATCAAGGTACGTTGTCGAGGCGACACGATTGACGCGCACGGCTCCGGTTCGCGGAAAAACCGTTACCCAGTAGTTGTTCAAATCAAGGTAGTTTCTGATATATTTGCCACCATCAGTATTGTCTGGTCTAGGATCAGGAATGTAGTCATTGGAAATTGCCGTTCCGCCTTCATTCCAAAACCCTGCCCGTTCCCAAATACCGATGTTCAAAAAAATCGGGCCAGTGGGAATGACGCTTCCCGTGTTGCTGGAATAAACCCGATCGACTTCACCTGTCGGTGAAAACATGATGGTCACAGAGTTCGTGTCACTTGACCCCGCTGCACAAAACTCGTCACACGCAACGTTCCAATTGTTTCCTTCGCTCTTGTCATAAAAACGTGTCCCCATCCCTGAACAATCCAAGTCAACAACAATTCCTTCCGGCATCGCGACGGGCGGAGCCATCGTCGGTGCGACTTTCCCCGGCTGCGGTTTGCGAAAGACTTTGAAAAGGGCCGGTTGTTGCCCCAAATAAACAGGCGGGGCCAGATTGCGATTTGCAACCGTGTTCATATTAATTTGGAAACCGGCACTTTTCGTTATTTCGTATTTCGGCCCCTTGCCGTCAAATTGAATCTGATCGCCGGTTTCCACAAGTTTGTCCCAATAAGTTGCTTCTGTATTGGTAAGTACCCAGTCCCAAAGCTCCGGAGGTCCGGGACTTACCCTTTGCCAAGAATAAAAATCAATTTGTCCAATCCCGCTGGAGCAATCCACCGCGACACGAACATCTTTGACAAACCCGGAGAGCGGTTTTGGTTCGGCGACCTGGCGCATGAGGACGGACGCGCCGTTGTAGGGGTAAATGTTGCCGTCTGCGTAATTCAACACGCGTTCGAAGGTCACGCCGACCGGGCGGCCTTCCTCAATGGCACGGTTGCGTGCCTGGGCGAGAAAGCCCGCCACAATATCGGCACCGCTTTTCACCTTGTTCGACGCCAGCATCGGCTTGACCATCGGAACACTGATCGCAATGACCAGCCCCATGATCGTAATCGTCACGAGCAGTTCCACCAGCGTCAGAGCATATCTCAATTGTTTTTCGCTTTGCATGGCTACCTCCGCGCGCTGTGGTTGTGGATGATGGCGTAATTTCTGGAAACAGTATTGTCGGGTGCTCCCAGTGCCCAGTTGAACGGATCGACGGCAGGAACATTTCCCGGAGGCGATAATATTATTCCGAAATCGGCGTCAAAATTACTGTTTTCCCGCACTCCGCCCGACGACATGACCACGGGCAATAACGTCCAGCCGTGTCGTAACGGAGCGTCTGGCGTATCAATCAGACTAATGACCCAACGGTTGTTGACCAAGTCGCTAAGACCAGTATTCAAAGTGCCGCCCACTTCCGTTGGGTCGAGCGGGTCTGGACGTCTTTCAGCTACCGTAGCTTTTTCGGCGTCACTCGCCCAATCAGCGATAGTTGGTTGCCGATCACTCAAAACAAGCCCCGGTGCCCAGCGGAGGAAGTAAATCGGGTTGCCCCAGCCATCGACGAAATAGCTCAAACCGTCGTCATCGGTCGCAATTTCGCTGTCGAAAAACAACTCGCGGACTTCCGGGTTGCCGTACATCACAACCAGAAACAGGCACTTGGCCGGGGCATAACGATTGACTGCCGCTTCACCCGATCTTGCCACTGCATCGTCATATGTTTTTTTATAAAGCAGTCGAAGCGGCGAATCATCAGCATGAACCCACTGGGGGGTTGTGTCTGTTGTAGCATTTGGTCCATATTGGAATTTCATTTGAACTGGCGGAGCAGACACTTCCGTCCAATTACTCGGCATTTCCATGCGGATCATGTCACGGAGGAACCAGAGCCGCGCGGCTTGCGTGACCTGGGCTTGAACCGTTGAACCGCTCCCGAAGTTCGGCGACGGCACACGGCGGTTTTCGTAATTGGCGTACATTTCCAGGATCACGCTGTCGAGTTTCTGGAGCGTCGCGTCGGTTTTGGCCACCCGGGCGGTGTGATAGACCTGGCGCGTGACGGTGACCGAAATCCCGGCCAAAATGCCGATGATCGTAATGACCAACAACAACTCGACCAGCGTAAAGCCTGAAGCCTGAAGCCTGAAGCCCGAAGCCCGAAACCTGAAGCCTGAAGTCTGAAGCCTGAAGCCTGCCATGATGCACCTCACTAATTCCCGGCGGATTCGATCGTCGTGCCGCCGAAGTTCGCCTGGTTGTCCCGGTCGGCCAATGCGCAGCCTCTCATCTCGTCCTTGGCCGGGTCGATAACGCGAAATTCCGCTGGACTGTTATCACTGAATTGCCCGTCAAGCCCCGGGTGAATCAACTGGTAACTTTTCGGGTTGTGCCACACGGCTTCATCAGGAGCGGCATTTGTTTTCGCATAAGGAACAGCGATACCAAGTTTTTCCCAAGTTGCTGGATGTACTCCGGTTTTGTATCGAAAATGAAAACACAGTGCCTCGTCCAAAGGAGGTTTCTCTACGTATTTCCCGGCGGCATTTGGCTTGAAGTAGGCAATCGGAAAACCATTGGCCGTGATGACCGGCACACCGTCGATGACCTCGCAGTTGCTACCCATCGTCAAGTCCATGAATTGGCTTTCCTTGTCCCATTGCGTAATGTCGGAATTCAATCCCAGGGGATCGGCAACATTTGCACTGAAACCGTTCAACATGCCGTTACTATCGGGGATTCCACCAAGCCAAAACGCAAG
>WRMR01000398.1 GCA_009776995.1 Planctomycetaceae bacterium
AGTTCCAGATTTTCAAACTGTGAACCAGCAGGTCACCGCCGAGATCAAAGATGAGGTACGGCGTCCGGTCGTCTTTGAGGTTGGATTCCGACGCGAAGCCGACGCCGCTTGTCAGCCAGGAAACATGTTCCAGGTCGCTGGAATGAATGTCATCAATATTCTCCGGCGGTTCCATGAACAACTGCCTCGGAGCCTTGACGGTGAACCCTTTCGATGCCGATTCGAGCGAAAAATCGCCGATCAGGTACGCCGATTCCAGTTCGTGCCACATTGTCATCGGCCTGGCGGTGAGGGTCACTTCGTTTGCGCCGATTTTCGCCGTTGTGGAAAGATCAACCTTGCCGAACGCTTTATCAAGCCACCAGTCGCCCTCTTTGGCGGTCACTTGCTTGCCGTTACAGGTGATCGCGTACAGGTCGGGGCGTTCGATGACGATGTGCAGCGGATGCGGCACCTGGTCGGCCAGCGTGAACTTGTACGTCGCCGTGAACCCGCTGTTGGCTGGGAACGTTTTCGTAATCAGTTGATCCTTGAACTGCACTTCGTTGTCCCACGGACTTCGGGGCCACCCGTGCTTCTGCCAAATCCACTGGTTTGCCGCATAGAAATACTGATTCGACCGCACCTCGCCGCCGATATTGACGTCAACATAATCCAGCGTCAGCACATTCGGCTCCAAGCGTTTGACAACGGGCTGACCAATGGGTTGGTGCAACTTCGGAGCCTGTTGCGACGTCGCGGTTACACTGACTGCTGGTTGATCGCTCAAAAACAACAGCAAACTGCCGCAAGGGGGAAGTTCCACTTTGAAGGAAATACGATTCTCACCAAATTCATACGGATAAGGCGAAAACTCCCCGGTTTCAAGGCACCATTGTTCCGCAGACTTTGCATGACTTGACACTGTACCAACGGAACGTTCGTTGATATCGGTATTGCAGAAGAACAATATTTCTCCGCCATCGACAATACGTCTGTGATGAAAAACTTTGCCCGGTGGATTTGTCGCGAGTTGTTCAGGGGTACTCGTTTCAAAGATGATTTTTGTTGAGCGATACAACGATGGCATTCCAAGATTAGAATACCTCAAACCGGTATCAGCTGTTCTTTTCATTGCGAACCAGGCGGCATCCAACTCATAGCCGCTTTCAGGCAAGAATGATTTCGCAACATCCGATTCCACTCCATCAATACGAGTTGGCACTGCGCAGGAATACACTTCCCCTTTTTCAGCGATATACTCTTTGAGCAATTCCAGAACCTTGCCATTGATATTCTCCATGTTCGGCGGGAGAATCACGAGGTCATACGCCCGCTTGTTGACGACGAGCTTGCCGTCTTCGACTTTTCCACAGCGTGCAATAATGTCCTCGCTGCCGAGATCGTATTCCACCTGCCAGCGTTCAAACTGGTTGACGAGTTCCTGGAAATCGTTGCCGATTTTGCCCAAGTGCGGGTGTTCCTGATACATCCACGCGGTGGTCGTCGGCTCAATGAGCAGGACGCTATTGATCTGCTCGCCGCGTGTCAGCGCGTAGGACAGCCGCGTGTTGTAATCCGCCATAACGTGGTACGAGTCCCACCACGACGCATGGTACGAGAACGATTGCGGATGGTCGCGCTTTCTCGCTCCCCGGATGGTGACGTAGGAAAGATGCTCGTTGGTCGTGTTGACCCCGAGGGCGTATTGCCAGTCGGCGATACGCTTCATGTCCTCGAAACGCAAATCCCAGCCCCCTGCACCATACGTTTCACTGAGCGTCCGATTGTAGCCCATTTGGTTCGCAACCGACGCCAACTCCTTCACCGAGCGGGCGTTTCCGAACTGGGCGTTGACTCCTTCGTTGTATTGGTTCATCAACGTGTCAATCGCAGGCCGCTGGTGCCAGGCGTACATCGCCATGTTGTCCGGCCCGTGACTCGCGCCCGGCCAGCCGTGTTCCCAATAGTGGCCGGTGAATTCGAGGTTGTGTTTCTCGCAATACTCAAAGCACGGCTTTGCCCAGCGGTCGATGAAGAGTTCCAGCAGCAGTTGCTGGTAGTTGTGCCGCACCTTTTTCCAGTCGCCAACTTCCGCCGTCATCGACGGGAGGTTGTCGATCAGTGAATACCCGAATTTTTGCTCGAACAGCACGGGGATTTCCTCGTTCCAGGTCAACCCACCCGCCGTTTGCAGGTGCGGCTCGTCGGTAAACCAGCCGGGCAACCGCTTGCCGAACTGTTTTTCAAAGCGTTGTCGATAAGGTTCAAGCGTTATCTCAATAAATTTTTCGGTGACGCCCTTTTTCAGCAGGTCAACGTACCACCACCCGGCAAACCACCCGCCGCCGCCGGCAAGCTCCACCCGCCCAATCAGCCATTCGCCGTCGCCCAGCTTGCCGTCGGCTTTCGCCGTTGCGGTCACGTTGGTAAACGTCTCTTTGCCGTCATCGCCCTTCGTGATTTGGAACACGTAAGCGACATTTTCGCGGAGTCTGTCTGTCTTGCCGACACGCTGCAAATGCAGACCCTTGCCGCGTGAATCGGGCATGGCTTCCGGCACAAACCCGCCCGCAAAGCCCGACGGGTACGAGTTTTCGTCGTATATCCAGACGTTCATGTCCAGCTTTTCCGCTTCATCAAGGGCAATGCCCCAGAGCCGGAACCAGTCATCACTGAGATACGGCGTCATGAGTCCCGGACGCGGGTGGACCCACACCTGCTTGACATGCTGTGACGCCATATCCTGCATTGTCGAGCGGATTTGCTCTTCGGTCAAAAGATCGTTCCAGGTCCAAAGCGGCCCGGTACTGTAATCGCGTCCCGGCTGCCGGAACGTCGCTTTGATTTGTTCAATCGTCTCTGTTTGCGGTTCGTCAGCCCGCGCAACGTTTCCCACAAGAAACGCCATGGACGCGGCCATCGACACCACAAACGCCCAAAACCTCACACTGATTCGCATGGTGAAACCTCCGTAAGTTGATACTTGCAGTCAAAATCACGTTACCATTATATCAAATTACGGCGAGAAAAGAAACAGGGCGGAAAAGTCGGAGTCACAATTGTAAGAATGGGTCTTTCATTCAAACAGCAGCCGGGAACGGAGCGTAGCGGAGTGACCGGTTTTGGGGTGGAAATCGCCTTCTCTGGTCACTCCGTTCAGCCACTTCATGACCTCTCTGCGTTCCCGGCTACTATTTGCTATGAAAAATCCCGGCTAAAGGCACTTTGTAAGATTGCGAAAACACAATCGCGATCTTACGATTGCGGCTTCGATTATCGCACTCAGATTGCGACGTACCTTGCCGGAATTACCGGACGATTGTCACGTTGGAGCCGATGGTGAGCATGTCATAGACTTCGGCGATGTCCTGTTCGCGGAGTCCGAAATATCCGGCAGACTGCCGCGTTGTGCCGATTTGTCCCGGGTTGTTCGTCCCATGGATGCCGATAGTTCCCAGTTCCTTGGACAGTTCAATCCAACGGCTGCCCAAAGGGTTGGCGGGGTCGCCGGGCGGAATGACTTCCATGCCGGGTGCGAGTTGATAGCCCCGGTTCATGTCCTTTTCCTGGACCGTGAAACCGCCCTCTTGTCCGGCGTAACCGGAACCGACACTGATCGGGAAACGGCAGGCGTAATTTCCCCGCATAAGGATGACCATTTCGTGATATCCCGGGTAAATCTTCGCGTCGAGTGGGCCGCGCAACACTTTCAACTGCGTGCCGACGGCGACGTTTTCACCGCCTGGAACCGCGTTGAGTTTTCTCAGTAATTCAGGCGTGATTTTGTATTGCGTCGCGATGGATTCGACGGTGTCGCCTTCTTTGACAAGGTAAGGCGGTTCAAGAATATGGTGACGTCGGGAAAACAACACCCCCCCGGCGAGTTGATCGAGGCGTTTTGCGACGTACTGCCGCTCATCCGTTGTCATCTCGTCATAGAAATACATCCGGCTCAACTGCTGATAGGCGTCCGTCACCTGATCCTGCGCCAGGAGTTCGCCGATCTTCGCCACCTTGGTTGCCACGGCCGGGTCTATCTCGCTATCCTGCGAGAGCGGCAACGGTGTGACCCCGTTTGCCTGCATGATCGGTTGCGGGTGATTCTGGGGCTGCGGCATGATTGCCGGTTGGACTGCCGAGGGCGGAGACTGCGTCTGTGCCGCAATATTTTGAGTTGCCGGTTGTTGATCCTGTTGGAAAGTTTGCACCGGCATGGTCACCAAAGGTTGCGCCATGGCTTCAATCTGTTGCGGAGGTTGTTCGATGGGCTGCGGCGTGGTTTGCGTGAGATGTTGTACCGTGGGCGTGACTGTAGCCATCATCGGCACGGCGGTTTCGGTTGTTGGGATTTCCTCTTCAATCGGCGGTAGTGCCATGACATTCGGATTCGGGTGAAACGTCGGCGGATTGACAGACGTTGCCGGCAGGTCATCCCAGACCGGGGGCAATGGCTGCACTTGCGCGTTGGTTGTGGCGATCTGAGGTTGATAGGCTGCCAATTCCGGAGTGCAGGGATTGGCAGGTTGTTGTTCGCCAGGCTGGATCGGGGGCAGATAAACTTGCGGCTGTTCCTGCGTTGACTCTGTTGTCTTGATCTCTTCGGCAGGCGGCATGGCCACGTTAAACGTATAGGCCGAAGGCCACGGCAGAGGTTGCGTCTCCTGAATGGGTTCCACAACGGGGGCGGGAGGCATGGGGTTCGGAATGGGCTGTGGGGGCGGCGGTTGAATCGGGAGTTGC
>WRMR01000399.1 GCA_009776995.1 Planctomycetaceae bacterium
ATCGCCGACTTGGTCGAACGCGGTGTGCGGCGGATTTTTTATCCCGCCTTGCCCGTCGAGCGTGCCGAATTCAAGGAATCGGTTTACAGTTACAACTGCCCGGTCGTCGGATCGTACCCCGAAGTGGTGCGGCTGAACATCGATGAAATCCGCGATCACGGCATCGACCTGATCGCACCGTTTTTGCCCTGCGACGATACGGCAAAGCAACTCAAACTGCTCTTGCCGCTGCTGAAACCTTACGGCGTCACGAAGCGTTTGCTGAAACAGGCATTGGCCGTCGCCGAAGAAGCCCAGCGCGAATACAAGGCCGATCTCCGCCGCAAAGGGGAGGAAACCGTTGCCGCACTGGCCGCGTCGGGCGACCCGGCCATTGTTCTGGCGGGCAGGCCGTACCACCTCGACCCGTTGATTCATCACGGCATTCCCGAACTGATTGCCGCTGCCGGTGCGGTTGTTCTGGCGGGTGACGCGATTGCCCACCTGGGACGCGATCTGCTGTTCCCGCTCCAAGTCGTCGATCAATGGGGTTATCACGCGCGATTGTACCGTGCCGCAACCTTCGCCGCGCAGCATCCGCAGGTGCAGATGATTCAACTGACCTCGTTCGGTTGCGGTCTGGACGCCATCACCGCCGAACAGGTGGATGAAATCCTGACCTCCTGCGGCAAAGTGCACACGCTGCTCAAAATCGACGAAGGCACACAACTCGGAGCCGTCAAAATCCGCGTGCGGTCGTTGCTTTCGACGATGCGAGTTTACCACGAAGGGATTTCACGCAAAGACACGGAGAAGACAAAGGCCGCAAAGAACGCAGGGGATGGTCAGAGGAAATCACGGACATGATTTATTTAAGCCGATTCAAAATATGTAGCGATGTACAGGAAGCCGGTCTGAAAATCGGCGGCATGTCCGTTTATGACTTGTTTACGGAAGATGAATATTACCCGGCAAAGATTCTTTCCAGCAAAAGGTTAAGCACGGTTGATTTTGAAGACATTACGGTTTTCTATGGTGGAAATGGCTCCGGGAAAACAACGCTGCTGAATATCATCGCGGAAAAACTCAATCTCTTCCGATATACGTCCTATCTTCAAACCTTTGTTTTCAGCGAGTATATCAAATACTGTCAATACAAGACGGAAGGCAAGATTTCGCTCAACAGCAAGTTTTTGGCTTCGGATGACATTTTTACGCATATCCTTTCCGTGCGCGAAGATAACAAAGGTATCAATCAACTCAAACGAGAAAAACTGGACTATTCCTCGCAAGCAAAATATAAACCTGAGACGATTTATCCTCATGGGGCGCAAGTTGATTTCGATGATCCCGATGATGTCAATCGATTCATGGAATATGCGGAAGCGCGTAGAAAATCCAGGAAACAGTTTGTCCGCTCCCGTGCTGGCACGATGCAAAGGCAATACTCCAACGGCGAAAACGCGCTGATGTTTTTCGACAAGCAAATTGAGGAAAACGCCCTTTATCTTCTGGACGAACCTGAAAACAGTCTGTCGCCCAGGTTTCAACTCGAACTGAAAACTCTCATCGAAGATTCCGTCAGGTTTCACAAGTGCCAGTTTATCATTGCCACACATTCGCCGTTTATGTTGTCGCTGAGAAACGCCAAAATCTATAATCTCGACGAAACGCCCGTGACGGTGGAAAAGTGGCATGAGTTGGAAAATATAAAACTCATGTATGATTTATTTCAAGAGAATAAAGAATTTTTTGAATCGTAGAAATTTGCCAAACAACCGTGATCACAGATCGCGGCTCATCAACTCCAAATTTACAAATATGTCAACGACCACTTCCCCCACAACCTGCCAACCGCCGCAACGCACGCCCAAGTTTTACGCGAAAGACCGCACGAACTACACGATTTTGTGCCCGCAAATGGCACCGATCCATTTTGCGATCTCGTGGCAAGTGTTCCACAACAACGGTTACGATGTGGTCGTGTTGCCGGAAGTTGACCGCGACGCCATCGAAAAGGGGTTGCGTTACGTCAACAACGACGCATGCTATCCCGCGATTGTCGTTGTCGGGCAGTTGATTCAGGCGTTGAAGTCGGGCAAGTACGACCTGGATCGGACGGCCTTGTTGATTTCGCAAACCTGTGGCGGATGCCGTTCGACGAATTATGCGACCTTTCTCAAAACAGCCGTACTCAAGGCAGGGTTCGGCAACATTCCCATCGTGCCGTTCAACGTGAATCTGTCCGCGAAACCGAACGCGGAAGGCGTCGTGATGACGCTCGACATGGTGCAACAGCTTGTGCTTGCCTTCATGTTGGGCGACCTGCTGATGCGGCTGTCGAACCATTGCCGGCCCTACGAAAAGAATCACGGCGAAACCGACCGCCTCGTCGAACAATGGGTCGAACGCCTGCGGCCGGTCATTGCGAGGAGCAAGTTGCGAACGGTTGGCAAAATCGCGCCGGACATCGTCGAAGCGTTCGAGGCCATTGATCTGATCAACGAAAACTCACGTCCGAAAGTCGGAATCGTCGGCGAAATTTTGCTCAAATACCACGAAGCGGCCAACAATCATCTGGTGCGTATCGTCGAACGTGAAGGCGGAGAGGCGGTCGTACCCGACATTTTGGACTTTGCCCTGTATTGCCTGACCTCCGACTGGCACCGCACACCGTACTCGAAAGTGCCGCTCGCGAGTACCATCCGCAGTACGCTCATCGTTTGGATGGTCGAGCATTACCGCAATAAAATCCAACGGCTGCTTGCCAAAAGCCAACGTTTTACACCATCCTCCGACATCCGGCACCTCGTCAAAAAAGCGGAGAGCATCGTGTCCACCTGCAATCAGACCGGCGAAGGCTGGCTGCTTGCTGCCGACATGGTGGAAATGATCGAATCCGGAATCCCGAACATCATTTGCGTGCAACCATTCGGTTGTCTGCCGAACCACATCACCGGCAAGGGACTCGTCAAGGAACTACGGCATCGCTACGCTGAATCGAACATCACACCCATTGATTTCGACCCCGGCACGACCGAAGTCAACCAGCTCAACCGGATCAAACTCATGATGGCCGTTGCCGGCCGCAATCACGCAAGGAGCGAAATGGGGGAACATGGGTAATCGATATGAGGCACGCAATAATTTACGTGAACATTTCAACCAGAACCGCGAGAGACATCGAACGGAATGACCGCTCTGTTACCGTCGCGGCTCAGATTTGTCGAACAACAATTTTTGCGAGAGTCCCCCAAGCCTTGTCCTTTGCTGACACAACAAGGCTCTGGTTACTCGGCTTCGATGAGAGCACTGACTTTGCCGGTTTTGGCGTCGAAGCGACCGGCGAAAAAGTCGCTGACCAGATTGTGTCCGAAAAACGTGCGATTCAGCGGACTGGTCATGGAGCGGTAAAATAGCGCATGCAGTTTGTCGATTTGCAAACGAAATGCGATGGCACGGTCACGCTGCACCCGTTCGAGGTTTTCGCCGATGGTCAGTTGCCGCCAGGTGAAAGGCTGTTTGGCGCGTTTGGCATCCAGGTCGAACAACATCGGCGCAAACATTGCACGCCCAAAGGCGTTTTGCCGCAACACGATCCGTTGCCGATCGTTTGTTTCCGCGAAACCCAGTTCGCCCGTAACGAAATCGGCAGGTTTTTCTACGCCCGGAGCACAGGCGGCCTTCCATTCGGGCAGTGCAAGCGGGAAAACCCGAATGCTCTTGTTGGCGTTGGCACCGGCGACGGTTCCTGCTTTTGGAATGGTCAACAGCATTTCGGTCATTTCGGCACTTGCTTTAACGCCCATGCCCGGGGCAAGCGGCAGTTGCGATTCGTACTCCATCGCGTATTGCATATCGTCAAACCCGAGGTGTTCGATCCCCCATTCGACGTTGTCTTCGTATTGCGGCAGGATTGCATCGGCCAGCAGGAGCAGTTTTTCCTTGTGGCACAGCAGCAAATGCCGTTGCAATCGCATGTTTTCCGTCAAGGGTAGCTCGATTTCAAAGTAGCAGCCGTCCTCTTCCGCAACCTCGCAGGTGGTTGACCAGGAGTCGGTCGGCAACAACGTGCGACCGTCTATTCGCACGGCGACATCCCAAGAGCCGGTCCAGATTGTTTGTCCGCCCAAATTCAATTCAGTGGTCACACTTTGGTCCGACCAAGCACCAGTCTGAGGAGGTGTGCTTTGGCAACCGCCGACGTCACGACAATGGAATCCGTTGATCGGTGCAAAGGCAACCGCCAGCGACGGCTCGCGAAAACCCCAGCCCGAACGCAAGACGGCCATTTGCGACCATTCCGAAAAATAGGTCGCGTCCGAAGCGGCGGCCAACCCGGCTGTTCGTTCCCGGGCTGTTTTCGTTGCTGCTTGCCCGGCGGTTGGGTTCGCAACGGGTTGTTTTGTCGCCTTTGGCAGGGTTTTCTGCGACGTTTTCGGTTTTTGCGCTATGCTCGTCCGAACTCGAAGGATTGTGCTCTCGGCAAACTGTCGCGGGAACAAGGTTCGGGCAACTGCGTGATCCACTTCGTCCGTGTCAAAGGCCAAAGCGTGTTGCATCATTTCAAATTCCAACGACGCCGTTTCGCCGAAGACCGGTGATCCATCTTTTCGCATCAGCCGAAGTGCGTGCAACACCGCCCATTCGAACTGGTGGTGATCGTCTTTCGGCCAGGGGCGCAGATTTGCCTTTTTGCCGATCATCAAAGCCCGTGTCCAACAGGCCAAAAGCGGCAG
>WRMR01000400.1 GCA_009776995.1 Planctomycetaceae bacterium
TCTCTGGAGTTCAAAGAGACGTTGTTTCTGGTCTTCGGTAAATTCAAGAAAGCTGGGCGGTCCGATGGCCACCTGCATCATTCCGACCGACATGTTGCCAATCAGCGTTTCCCTATTCGGGTTTTCCGATTCCTCCACCGCTTGCATCATCGACGTGTGTGCCTGAAGGACGCGCGTTTCCAGTTTTTGATACTGATCCGCCGTCAGAAAATCACGCAGTTCGCCACGAAGAATCTCCGAGATCGGCGGCCCGATCTCGTCAACCATCGTGCCGACTTTTTCGCGATAATTCTGGAGCGTCGGCGGCTCCTTGAAACGGTTTTCGAACTTTTCCTGGAGCTCCTGCATTCGACCGCCGATATTGGCTCCAAGCTGCATGATTTCAGCCTGTGTCAAATCAAAATCGTCCAGAATCTTTTGCAACTCCGGCGGTTGGGCCAGCGAGGGTTGGGCATAAGCAAAAAGTGCCAACAGGGCAACAATGATGAGTGTAGTTTTTCGGTGCATAACTGTTTTCTTTCTTCGCAAAGCATGAACATAGTCTGAAGGGCTAACACATAACAACGAGGACAACGCCCTGGAGTTATGGTGCAAAATGGTTTTTCCAGACTGTAAGTCTGACACAAAAATACGTTTCACGTTGTTGTCGCAGGCTTTCAGCCTGCCATGATTTTCCCGCGCATACTTCACCCAGGGCGTTGGCCTGAGCTAATATGCTCTGCCCCTTCGGGGCGAAGGTCGTCATTCATATTTCGCGCAATTCCATGGAGCGTTCGGCGGACGCCTGGACAGCGGCGATGATTCCCGCGCGAAAGCGGCGGTTTTCGAGCGTCTGAATGCCCGCGATCGTCGTTCCACCGGGACTGGTCACGCGGTCTTTCAGCACGGCGGGGTGTTCCCCGGTTTGCAATACCATGTCGGCGGTTCCGAGCAGCGTTTGGGCGGCAAAGTTCGTTGCCATCACACGGGGCAGCCCCATTCGCACGCCCGCATCGCTCATCGCTTCGATCATCATGCAGACGAACGCCGGGCCGGAACCGGACAAGCCTGTCACCGCGTCGAGCAGTCGTTCCGGCACATGCTCAACGATGCCGACCGTTCCGAGCAACGCCTTGACTGCGTCAAGATCGTCCTGTGTCACGGCCTCCGACGCCGCAAAGGCACTTGCCCCTTTGCCGACCAGACACGGCGTATTGGGCATCACGCGAACAATCCGCGACCCAAAGCCCAGGCATCGCTCGTAAAAAAAGATCGACAAGCCTGCCGCAATGGTCACGAACAGTTTTTGCCCGCAATCCTCACGTTCGGAGAACTCTTCGAGCGCGTCTTCCATCTGCTGCGGCTTGACCGCGAGGAACAGCACATCAACTGTTTCAAGCAGTTCGATGCTCGTTGTGCAAATCGTCGCACCGGTTGAATCAGCAAAACGCCGTCCGCTTTCTGCGGCGACATCGGACGCGAACAGCCGATCCTTTGCGACCATGCCCGATTTCAGAAAACCAAGTGCCAATGCCGTTGCCATCTGCCCGGCTCCGAGAAAACCAATTGTTTGTTGCATTTGTTTCATCTTTCTAAAGTTCATCTCTCTCAATCAATTACCGATCTGATAAATTTTGTCAAGCTGGTTTTCGAGATCGAAAAACGAATACTGTCGGGATTTTTTCATGATCGCGTCGTGAAACGGGGAAAAAGCTGAAAACAGGACGATGATGAACAATTTAACTCCCTGTTCCAATTTGTCGAGAACAAAACAAACAGATCAAGGAAAAAAACAAGGTATTTCGAGAGATGGCCATTAGAACTCACGTCAATTCAATGGGCGTATCTTTTGCTTTACGCAGGTTGCGGTAATTGGGCAATTTCCCAAGTTGTTTTTATGCCGTCCAGAAGAGCGACCAGCGGCTGGATTTGACGATGCTGCGGAGGGTCAAAATCGTTTGGCCGCCGTTGTTTCCTGCCTTCCAATCCAAAATGAGCTTGACTTTCTGCGTTTCCTGATCGATAATGACATCCGCCTTCATGGCACGGATTCCTTTTTGTGGGTTGTCATTTGTTGTGTTTCAAACTGTTACAATCCCAAAAAGGGAATCTTTTTTCA
This sequence comes from Planctomycetaceae bacterium, assembly GCA_009776995.1. Taxonomy (GTDB): domain Bacteria; phylum Planctomycetota; class Planctomycetia; order Pirellulales; family Thermoguttaceae; genus WRMR01. The sequence continues at coordinate 2,099 of WRMR01000400.1, forward strand.
AGACCAATTTTTCTCCCCATTTGCCAAGTTTACGTAAATTCAAGGTTACACCCATTCAAGTAAGCATGAACCAATGGAGTTTTCTCAACTTAGGAGTTTTTTCCATGAAACACACAACAATCACAATCATCACCCTCATTCTGGTTTTGCTGGCGGGTATTTCCGCAGTTGTCATTCAGAAGGCTTTTGCACAGCAACGTATCCTTCGTCCCGGCACTGTTCCCGCCGAACCTCCGAGAGTCACCGTGCAAGGCGTCAATCCTTCCGGCACCTTGTCGAGAATCGTGCGAGCGGATCAAGGTTTTGTGAAGGAATTTCCCGGCGCGTCCGACCAGTGGAAGGACTCGCAGGACACCACCTGGATGGATGCTGAACGGTCGGCCCATAAGATCAAGTTGCATTTCGATAATCAGGACGTGTTGCATGGCGGGCAAAAGATCGGGCACGCTTACGGAAATTATACGGAAGCCGATCTGCTGCTCTGGCAACAGGAAACCGAACGCCTCGTCCTGGAAGGTTCGCGGATTTTTCACAGCGACGCGTTGCTCGGCTCCACCAACGGCGTCTCGTGCGACATGTGCCACCCGGACGCGGAAGGAACACACCCGCAAACTTATCCGAAATACCAGGTTCAACTTGGCCGGGCCGCCCTCTTGCAGGACATGATGAACTGGTGCCTTGAGAACCCTTGTCGCGGCGAGCCGATGAGCGGCGACGATCCCCGGCTACGGGCCATGGAAGCGTACATCTGGGCCCAGGCAACAGGAAAAACCCTGGAATACGGGAAGCATTAGCGGTCTGCGGCCCAGGTGATTCCACAAGGACACAAAATATTTCGGAAATCATCATGGTGGGATGCCGCCCATGAAAACGGCATCCCACCATAATTGCTTTTGATGCCTCACGACACGGAGCGAAGTTATCGGGAAACACAGTAGCTTGACATCACCAGTCGCGATGACGGTTGGCGGGACGACCGTTCGGAACTGGATCGAAAAATACCGACAAGAGTATGTCTGTGGGTTTACGTGCATTTCACCACTTTTCACAAGGTGAACTACTGATTATACTGGCGATAATGTTGATTTTACTATACTTTTCGCTTTTTGATTGTGTATTTCCATGCAACACGGTTTCCAAGACAACGACCTGGTACGCGGGTTGACTGATTATCTCGAAACGCTGCAAATGGCGGGCGTTGATGCCATTTCGCTCGTCGTTCCGCAAGAATTGCAACCGCAAGTCCAATTTCCGGCACCTGTTGCACAGCAGGAAGAAACGATGCCCCAACGTCCGGTCACAGTTGTTATTCCCCCTGCTCCCCCGCCTGTCGAATCGCCTGAAGTGCCATCGCCGCCTGTCGCAATAAACGGTTTCGGACTCGATCTGTCGGCGGCGGATCGCGAAGCCACGTTGCGGCAACTGGCCGCTCAAGTCGCCCTGTGCAATAAATGCGCCGAACCGGTTGCCAATCGCACACAAACGGTGTTCGGGGTTGGCAATCCGTTTTCGGAGTTGGTGTTTCTTGGCGAGGCCCCCGGCGCGGACGAAGACAGGCAAGGCGTCCCATTTGTCGGCCGCGCAGGCAAGTTGCTGACCGACATGATCGAAAAAGGCATGAAACTCAAACGCGACGACGTTTATATCTGCAACATCCTGCGCTGCCGACCGCCGGGCAATCGCAATCCCTCCCCGAACGAAGCGGCACTCTGCCGACCGTTTCTCGACGCGACCTTGCAGGTGATCCGCCCGAAATTTATTTGCTGCCTGGGTTCCATTGCCGCAACCAATTTGCTCAACACGCCGGAAACAATCGGACGCCTGCGCGGTCGCGTCCATGGTTACCAGGGCGTCAAGGTTGTGTGTACTTACCATCCGGCCTATTTACTAAGGAACCCGTCCGCCAAAAGTGCCGCGTGGGACGACTTGAAACTCCTGATGCGCGAAATGGGGTTGCCGGTTCCGTGAATTGTTTCGTTGTTCGGCGTGTTCCGTGTTAAATCACAATAAGTCAGGAATCAAGTCATGCAAGATAAAAAACGACCATTGATTGCAATCCCTTCAAGTCAACAACTTGCTTTCCTTCGGACCGGACAGTCCGGCAATCGAACTTGGCCCGCTCAATGTGATTATCGGAGCAAACGGTTCCGGCAAATCGAACCTGTTTGACGTGCTGGCACTGCTCAAAAACGCGCCAGGAAGATTCGACCAACCCATCATTGACAGTGGTTGCCCGTTAAGTGAGTGGTTTTGGAAATCATCCGGCCAACAGAATCAGTCTGCAAGTATTAGGCTTGTTCGGAAACCCCGCTTTGGGCAAATCGCAAAGCGATTTTTTCTGATCCTTGCGTTCTTTCGTTACCCTTTTGTGTCCCTTCCGATCACCTTTTCACCGCAAAGTCCCCCATGTTTTTCTCATCCGAGCGCAAAACGATCGCTGTGCTTGTCCACACTCTGGATACTTCCAGTTTTTTTGGGAGGATTACGGCATGAGTTCCCGGTTGAGTATCGCACAGACGAGATTCATCCTGAGCAGGTGTCTTTTTCGTCGGTTGCGATACCTTTCGCTCAAAATTTTGAACGTTTTGATCCTGGCGTTGATGTTTTCAATGACAAT
>WRMR01000401.1 GCA_009776995.1 Planctomycetaceae bacterium
TGTTCCACCTGCAAGGGCAACGGTTGCCGCGAAGGCACCACGCCGCAGACCTGTCGCTATTGCGGCGGCAACGGACGCATCCAGCAATCGACCGGCATTTTTTCGATCCAGACAACCTGTCCGCAGTGCCGGGGCATGGGGAAAACCATCACCGATCCGTGCCGCGATTGCGGGGGCAACGGCCTGGTCGCAACGACCGTCACGCGCGAAGTTAAAATCCCGGCCGGCATCGACACTGGCACACGGCTCCGTTTGCAGGGTGAAGGCGAACGCAGTCCCGACGGCGGACCATCCGGCGACTGTTACGTGTTCATCTCGGTCAAGCCGCACAAGTTGTTCCAGCGCGAAGGCCAGGACCTCATCTGTCGTGTGCCGATTGGTTACGCCCAGGCCGCGTTGGGGGCGGAAATCGAAGTGCCGACGCTCGAAGGCAAGGAAAAAATCAAAATCCCGCGTGGAACGCAGAACAACGACGTCATTACGTTGCGCGGCAAGGGAATGCCGGTTCCGCGCCGGAACATGGCCGGCGACCTGCACATCGTGACACACATTGAGGTCCCGCGTAAACTCGACTCGAAACAGGAGGAACTGCTCCGCAAACTGGCCGAGTACGAACACGAAACCGTGTTGCCCGAACGCAAGTCGTTCTTCGGTACGCTCAAGGAGTACGTCTCCGATTTTTTTTCCGAAAAAGACAAGGAAGAGGATAGTGGTTAGTTCTGAGTTCAGAGTGCAAAGTTCAGAGTGCAGAGTTCAGAATGCAGAGAAAGAAAACGCTCTGAACTCTAATTTCTGCACTCTGAACTCTCACAACGAATCCGACACGGAAAAACTGGGGGCCAGGCTGGCCGGGTTATTGCCGGACGGTTCGGTGGTGGCTCTGATTGGGACACTTGGCGCAGGTAAAACGCGGCTCGTGCAGGCCGTTGCCGAAGCGTCCGGTGTACCCAAAAACATGGTGGGCAGTCCGACGTTCGTGCTGATTCGCGAGTACGACGAAGGCGAACGCCCGATTTATCATTTCGACGCGTACCGGCTCGAACGGGAATCGGAGTTTCTCGCCCTCGGTCCCGACGAATACTTCGACGGGTTCGGGCTTTCCTTCGTCGAATGGGCTGACCGTGTGCCGAACGCGTTGCCTGCCGAGCACGTTACCATCGAAATTGAAGTGCTTTCCGCAGACAGCCGGCGGTTCACCATTTCGGCAACCGGCGAGCAATATGCGAAATTGCTCACAGCGTTGGCGGAATCGGCGGCGTAACCGGCCCCGGTGTACTGGATCATTACGGTGAAGCCAAAAACTGCCTGGCCCAAATCAGGTCGGGGTTGGCCTTGATCGCCGTTTGAAATTCCCGGGCCGCCTGTTCTTTTTCGCCGCGTGCCAGGTGAACCAGGCCGGACAGATATTGGAGCTGCGCCACCCGTTCGGAGCGGGAACCGTCTTCGCCGAATTTGGAATACTGGTCGATCAACTCACGGCTTTCGCGTTGCCTTTGCACGGCGTCGGCCAAAGCGTTGATCTCCCGGTCGGCATCGGTTTGACGTCCGAGTTCCTGGAGTGCCATGCCCGTGAAAAACGCCGTTTCGCTTGCGTCGCTGCGGCGGCCACGGCGTGATTGCGCTGCCGTTTCAAAGCATTCCCCGGCTTTGGCGTCGTTGCCGAGTCCCTGATACGCCTTGCCCATGAAGTAAAAGACTTTCGGAGTGTGTCCCGGAGTGCCCGACGGCCGCCCGACTTCAAGGTTCTCCGGGTAGGTGTCGGCCATCTCGAAGTCCCGGAGTGCCCCGGCGAAATCACCGTCGTTCATTTTCTTCATACCGGCCAGGAGGTGGGCATCGACGAAATAGCGATGCACCTCGCCGCCGCCTTCCCAGACGTGAAAGTGCCGGTCATGGAGAATCTCAATCGCCCGGTCGAACTTGCCCGCCTGATTGAACATCGCAATCAGCCGGATCACGGCGTCGTCATGTTTCATCACGACCGCTTCAAACTTTTCGTACAACGCGAGCCGTTGGGCAACGGGTGTTTGCTCCCTTTCATAGAGCCAGTCCAGTTCGACCAGCAAACGCGGCGTGACGACTTCCAACGCGACGGCCTTTTCGTAAGCGGCAATTGCTTTCTCGGTTTCGCCGGCCTGCGAGTACGCGAAACCGAGATTGCGCAACACCTGCCCGAACGTCGCGTCGAGTGACGCCGCCTTCTCCCAGTTTTCAATAGCTCTTTCCTTTTGCTCCAGATAGTAAAGCAGATTGCCGAGATAATAGTACCCGGCGGGATGGGAATGCTGATATGCAATGACTGCGTTGAGGATTTTGATTTCATCCGGTCGGGAAGGGAAGCAGCCGTCCGGGAGCAGTTCGACTCCAGGTTTCATCATTACAGGCAAAACGGCGTATCCGTGTGCATATCTCTCCCATCCACTTCCTGCGTAAAAATGTAGCATCGGTGACGTGGCAAACGGTTCGCCCAGTTCAGTGGCAGAATAAGCCAATTCTCTGTTTGAAATGGGACCGAAGGCGCGATACTCACCAGCAACATCAAGTACATTCTGCAACTGCACGAAACCGGCTCCACGGTGTGCCAGTTCACGGGGAAGAACTTCTTTCAAATTGCCATCTTGAATGGCTTGCTCGACAACAGCCCAAAAATCCAACGGATCAATTTCAAGGGTTTGTGTCAAGTATTTTTTTGCCTCTTCTTTCCGATTCATCATCCCAAGCATGAAGGCTTTTGTCACCAACGCTTGTGTGTTGCGGGAATGGACTTCCAGAGATTTATCAACAAGTTTCAAGCTACGGATGAATCCTTCATGCATTGCACCCGGAACAATTGCACAACAGGATAATCTTGCCAATGCCAAATACGCTGCCGACTGATACGATGTGCTCCACGTCGCTTTCCAGTATTGATCTTCAGCCTCTTTGAATTTAAACTGCTGTTCGAGGACATAACCGAGGTAATAATTCGCCTCGTTGTCGCGTGGTGTGGTGTAGTTCATCAAGAGCCGCTCGACCGCCCGGCGCAGGTGCGTTTCGGCCTCTTCCCATCGTGCCTGACGCGCCAGTCGGATGCCGACTGCCGTATTGACCCGGCTGTCGTTCGGGTCGCGTCGAAGGGCTTCGTTGTAATAATCCATCGGGTTGAGTCGCGCATTATGGAACTGCTCGATACGCAGGCCAGTCAGATAGAGTTCCTCAATCGTTTCATATTCGGCGGCGGGCTTGACCGTTTCAACCGGCGTTGGCAATTCTTCAATTTCGGGCAGTTCAACGGGCTGGTAATCAATCAGTGTTTCGCCATTCTGCGTACACAGAATAATACGCAAATCCGTGTCGGCAAGATTTTGTGGAATTTCTATTTCCTTCGTAAATGGAGTTGCCGGATCAATGTCGAATGTCGTTTCATGAATAAGCCATGTGGGATTAAATAGCAGGACCCTGACATCCTTGTGTGCCTTGGTCGTATTAAACCCAATAAAAACCTTATTTGAAGAAATGCGTTCGAGATTGACGGCGGCGTCTTTGTTGGCCGCCTTGACGCTTTTGATGTCGCGGATCGGATACCAGTATTGCTCAAACTCACGAATCTCGCCGGGGTAAATCCAACTGTAATCCGGCTGATTGTCAGAATACGCCCCGACCATCAGTTCGAGGTACTGGCCGTCGTCATCGGTCAGCATTTTCTCCCACATGAACGAACTTGGGTTGTTCCCCCAGAGGAAAAACTTCTTGCCGCCGACAACATGATGATTGGCAACGTGCAGCGTTCCGGCATGTTTCGCGTGGTCGTAACCGGCGAAGAAATCGTTGTCGAAATCCCAGGCGAAAACAGACGCGGCATTCTCGGTAAAACTCTTCCACCAGGTGATGTCCTTGCCGTTGTCGATCGGCCACCGGCGGAAGTCCGTTTTGGAGTGTCCGGTGCCGAATTGCGTTGTCGGCGGGAAAATGACCTGATAGTTTTCGTCGCAATGCACCGAGACGTTCGCCCAATAGAGGAACGATTGAATCAACGGAGAGCGGTTCATGATTTTCACCTTCGCCTCGACCAGCGACGAATCGGGATACACCGTGAGGCCGACCGACCACTTGATGCGGCTTCGGACTTCGGTTTCGCCGACCCAGATCGTTTTGCTGCCGTCCGGATTTTCCTGCGTTTTCCAGTCGATGGGCATGAAACTGCTCGGCCTGTGGTGGTGCGGAATGTTCCATTCGACGCCGCCGGACATCCAGGCACCGAGCATTCCGATCAACGCCGGTTTCACGACGTTCTGCCGGTAAAAGAAATCGTAACCATTGGTCTTGTCGGTTGCCGAGAGGATTCGCCCACCGATTTCCGGCAAAACGCAGAGTTTCACGTACTCGTTTTCGAGCGTCAGGGCGTTGTACGTTTTGTCCACTTTGTTGTCGGTCAGGACGTCATACAACGGGTAGGGATAAATGTGCCCCTGCGCCCCCTGATAAACGCGGCCGGTGAAAAAGACCGGATTGACTTCCGGCTCGCCGATCTCGTAAGTCGGCAAAACCAGCGGCTTGCTTTCCAGCCTGACCTCTTGCGCTGACACCGTTGCCGTGACTGCCAGAAGCAAACAGGCGATGAAAATTGGGATCATTCGATGGTTTGTCATAGTGTTTTTCCTTGAAGTTGCAACCGGATTCGTTCGTTGCGAACGGCTCACCTGTGCCGATCGCGACTATACCTCATCG
>WRMR01000402.1 GCA_009776995.1 Planctomycetaceae bacterium
ATTGACAAATTCTCAAGTACGAACGGGAAAGGTCAAATGATGACAACCAGGAAAAAAAATGCGGCGAACAAGAAAAAAACTTCGGCGGACAAAAAGAAAACTCCGGCCAATCCCACTTTGCGCACGGCTTTTTGTACCCAAAACAAAAATTCTGGTACGGGAATTAAGTGGGCAGGGACCAGGGGGCAGGAATGCAGAATGCAGAGTGCAGAGTGCAGAGTGCAGAGTGCAGAATGTTCCGCTCCATACTCTGCACTTTGATTTCTGGATTCTTCATTCTGCATTTAACTCAGCAGTCTGCGATTCCCCGTTTCCCATTCCCCACTCTTCATTCTGCATTTCCTTCGTGGTGAGAAATAGAATCCGTGGACACTTACTCCATTTACAACTCCAAAACGGTTCCATGCGTCAGTTCCCGCCAGGAAATTTCTCCGGTGAGGCGGCTGCGGAGTTTGAGTTTCAGCGTTTTCGTCGTATCTCCGCTGTCGTCCCCGAACAACCTGGAAAAATCACCCAACTCCGTCGTCTTTTTACCCTCGAAAACCGTCAGGAACTTCGCGAACACATCGGATTGAAGCACGGGCTCATCCGGTTCCAATAAACTGAACCGCAATGCGGTGGAATCACTGTTATGATCGCCGTTGTTGTTGACGCGAAACTCAATGGATTTCCATGATCCAGGCGGCAACCACTTATTCCAGGTCACAACCCGGCAACCTGAGATATTGGCCGCGTCTTTCGTCAACATCGTTCCCAGATCGAGTTTTTCCCCCTGGTCATTTTCGGCGGTCACCTCCACCGCAACGCCGTTCGAAGTTGCCAGCGAACAAACCGACGCGTCAATCAAAACTCCATGGACATGCTTCACCGCATGATCGGATTGCCAACGGACCACGACCGCACTGTTTTTGTCTGCCAGGGGATGGGTCAAAAGCCAATTTTCCCGATCATCGGCTGGAATCGCCCGATCCAGCGCGGAAGATGTGAAATGCTGCCGCCATAAGTTTTCCTGCTTGTCCGATGGTGTATGGTTGGCAATAAATCCCAAACCATCTGCGGAACCGCCGCCATAAGCGAACCCCAACGGGGTGGCGTAAACCTTGCGCGACGAATTTAAGACGGTCAAGTTGCCCGGCGCGTCGAGTGATGCTTTCCGGTCACGAAGACCGCCGACCATCCAGGTTCCTGTTTTGCCGGAGTCCTGAAAAATGGCCTGGGAATCCAGTTGGCCGGCCGGGGCAACATAATCGTTTGCCAGGGAAGCGATGGTTTTCCCCTGAATTTCGAAAAGCGGGGCCAGTTCACCCGATGCTTTGGGACCATAACGTGCCGCCAGAACCTCGTGCGACGCACTCACTCGCGGCATGAAAAAGAGTTCGTCGTCCATCAGTCTCACCGGCGTCGCATCGTTGAGGTTGGGAATTTTGAAATAAATGTCAAGACCTGAAGGATCGACAAATTCCGTCAAGACCACTTCGACTTGTTCACCGGTTCGTTCCGGGTTCGTCCAGGCACGGGCAGTGACTTTCTGTCCTTGCGGCCGGATGGTCGAGTCCCGTTGGACGTCACCGAGACTTGCCGGATCAATCACCAGATCACGGACCTGCGGCACTTTCTCCAGCAGATGAGAATTCCATTCCTCACCAATGCAAAAGATGACCGGCCCCCGAAGTAAAGCAACGCGTCCAGCCTGCGTTTCCCTGCCCCGGATCAATCGCAAGTCCATAGGCATGGAAAGGTGCAAATGATCGCCGGAATTCCAGGTTCGGTCCATTTCGAAATAACCGAGCGGTAATTGTGTTGGTTCAATCTCGAAAACCTTCTCGACTTTTCCCGTTTTGTCGGTCAACGTGGCTGTCATTTTTTCGCACCATGCGGGCGCACGAAAACGAAACGCAAACGGCGTCGATTGCCCGCAGTCAAATACTATATCGACTTCACCATGACCGGGGTAGTCGGTCGCAACCGCTATTTCCACTTTTGTCCCGTTGATGTCGAATGATTTTTTGACATCCGTGAAGAGATTCAACGCGATTCCGCCTTCGTTCGTCCTGTAGAAGACTTTCTGCGGAATCTCGGCGACGGCCCGTCGAAAATTCCCATTACAACAGAACGTGTCACGTGTCTGGAATGTCCTTTTTCCCGTGAACGGGGTGAAATAACATATCTGTCTGCCGTCGGGCGACTGAGCGGCAAAAAGCGCGTTATAGATTGTCCTTTCCATGAGGTTTCCAAGCCGCATATCGCCTTCGAGCCGCATGAGACTGTCGAACTCGCGGAGTAAATAGGCGGTCACGCAGGATTCTTCAACCGCTCCTGCACCGTCCTGGTTGTAGGTGAAGTACTCTCCCTGCGAGCTGGAACCGGTGACCAGCATCGCGCCATGTCCTTCTTCAAGCAGTTCCTGCAACATCCAATGACTTTTCTTGAGCAGTTCGTCATCAGTGCTGTAACGGTATCGTTCCAGCTCGGGATAAAGGTGCGAAAGCATCACGTAAAGGTGAAACGGCGTGTATGGTGTTTTTTTGACCCACTCGTCATAAGGTTCATAGCACCAATGCAGTTCGTATTGAAGGTTTTGTGCGTAATCCCAGTATTTTTCATCGCCGGTAACTTGATAAAGTTCGACGAACGCTTCACAGATTCCGGCAATCGAAATGCCCGGTTCGATGTAATAGATTCCATCTTCATTTTTGGGAAACGACTGACGTATGTAATCGGCCATGATTTTGGCGTCTTCCAGCGACTGTTGATTGCCGGTCGCGCGGTAATGCCGGACCAGTGCCAGCGTGATATATTCCTGCTCGTGAAGAATCCAGTTGATATGGTCCTGTTTGTTGTCCGGCTCAACGGTCCAAAATCCGAGATAGCCGCTCGGATCGCGGGTTTTCCGCAGTTCATCAATGAGATACTGCGTCCGGGCGGCGACGCCGGGATCGCCTGAATAGGCGGTGAACAAGCTGCCGGCGTCGATCAATTTTCCGATTCCGTAATAGACAAACCCGGTGTTTCCCCGATCCTTGCGAAAACGAAAGTGGTCCAGCCAATCCGCGTCAACATCAACGACCATGTAGTTCTTGTCGATCAGGTCGTTGATACGCCGGTTGATCTCTCCCCCCAGTTCCTGACCGTTGAGAGTCACACGTTGCAGGGCGTCTCTGACTTTTGGAACCGCTTGATCGTTTTCCTGGGTGAAAGCGGTTCCTCCGGCAGTCAGTAAAACAAGGGTAAGGAACATTCGAATCATTGTTTTCATGGTGTTTCTCTTCTATTTTTTAGGTTGATATCGGTCCACCTGGAAATCGAATTTTTTGGATGATCCGTCGATTGTGACGGTGAGTCCCGAAGTTTTTCCCCGGGTGAATTTCGGATCAATCAGAGGGGTGAATATTTGGCCGGCCATGGCCCCGCGCACACTTGAACTTGTCACATATTCGGCTTGTCCGGGGACATGCGTGACTGTGGCCTCCTCAACGGCGTCCGCCCCTGAAATATAAACCCGGTATTCGCCTTTCGGAATACCGTCATTGAGAGTTAAAGACCCCAAGTCGTAGCAACCGTCCGGATCGAGCGGACCGCGTGCCAGAAAGGAATTGCTCTCAAAGCAGACCATGCCCGTGGTTAAAGGCGAGTCGTCATCGGAAAAAGTGACCCTTCCACCGAATTTGACGTTCGAGCCGCATCCGGTCATGCCGCACAGCAAAATCAGCACGGCGAAATATTGATAAGCAGCCAAGTGAATATCTCCCTGGGTTGAAATTTTTTCAGTGGAATATTTTTTACATGCAGTGAATTTGTACGTGAACGCATGAGAACTTCGCCCCGTTAGGGGCAAGATGTTGGTAGAAAAATTTCCATCATTTTTATCTTTGTCCCCTAGGGACAAGATATTTACGTTCCTGACGGAATGTGATTGCATGGAGATTTTCATTTCCACCAATTATCCTGTCCCTCACGGGACATTTTCGCTAAATAGTGACCTGGGCCATCAGGGAAGACTCACGGCCTCGCCGTCATTGACGATGGCCAATGCCAAAAGCAGGAATTGCGGCGTCGTGGCGGAAATCGCATGGACGGAACCGTCTCCCACAAGGAAATTGCAAACGCCCGGATGGGCGGTTCCGAAACGGTGCGGGGGATTGCCGGTGGTTTCATTGGGAAGGGCGATCGGACCGCCCACTGGTCCCCAGTCGTCAAACGTCCGTGCAAGAGCTGTGACATTAGTCCCATTGGCGTCAGCACCGAGATAGCTGCAATCGTCAGCGATATCATCACATAATCCCAATTGTGAGTTCATGTATGTATGTGAGAAAAACTTTTCACCAAACAATAATTGGTTGCTGGTTCCGTCACTGAGCCATGCCAACGTATCTCTTGGTGCCCATTCCGTGACACGAATGTCATCTTGAATAAAGTTGGAAGGGGATTGCCGAAACGGTCCTTTGATTGCGATTCGGTCCCGAGCCACAAAATCGTGCCATCCCGAACCGGTATCGCGGTCACCGGACATGACCATCGCGTAATCAATTTGCGGGCCGTGCCAATACTGGGCCATACGTCCGCCCGATCCGCTGCCATCCCGGCTTTTCGCTGAAGGTGCTGACAGATAGGCCGGTGGAGACCGTCTTGTCGGACAGTAAAAGACGGAAACGGAACCGAATCCCTTGCGTTGCTCGTCCGTAATAAATGGAACCGGC
>WRMR01000403.1 GCA_009776995.1 Planctomycetaceae bacterium
ATGGCACGCTTTTTGCTAAATCGGCGACTCCAGGAGAAAAAACCATAAGCTGTTGATTTCCGTGAGCTATTCTATTATACGTCAGTTTCCGTCATTTTGGCGAATGCAGAATGAAGAATGCAGAATGTTCCGCTTCCTTATCTTCACTTTGAACTTTGCTCTTTGAACTTTGAACTCTGCTCCGCTTCGACCGCTCGATAACTCTCGCGGCTCTGATTTGAAACATTCTGCACTCTGCACTCTACATTCTGCATCCAAAATGACCTTGACTTTCTGCGTTTCCTGATCGATCATGACGTCCGTCTTCATGGCACTGGCTTCTTTTTGTGGGTTGTAATTTGTTGTGTAAACTCACGTTACAATCCCAAAAATGGAATCTTTTTCAAGACCAGTTTTCTCCCCATTTGCCAAGATTACGTAAAATCAAGGTTGCACCCGAAAAATAAACTTTTGAACTTTACTGACACAGTTGTGATTTAACTCCAACCGACTGGTAGTATCACCAAGAAAAACGACCCACGACGAGAGACCCAAACACCTGAAAGTGACTGCTTATGGCTGCTGGATTTCTCCCCTGACCAGGTTCACAGGCTCCCACCGTCGGGGCCCCTCATCGTGGGCCGCATCAAACATCAAGAAAAGGAAACCAAATTGTAACGCAAAACCGCCGTCAAGTCAAAGGGGGCAAAGGAAGTGCAGAGTTCGGAGTGCAAAGTTATCAATACCGCACAATGTTTTTTTGCATGTGTCAATTCCCTTCCTGTCAATTCGCAATCTTGCACTCTGCGCTAAAACCGGTTTCGTGAGGCAACCCGTGTTGGTGTGTCGAATGTTTGTGGTGGCTTAAATTCTTGTTGTGGCAGTGTTTGTGTGTTTGTCGACGTGCTGTTGACCTGTTGGCCACGGAGTTGGGCAATTTTTGTTGCGATTTCCCGTTGCATCGGGTTGATTTGATAAGAAACACGATAATTCTCCAGTGCCAGGGTCAAATCGCCATAGTCTTCGCGGAATTTGCCCAGCGCATTGTAAACCTCAACGTTTTGCGGCTCCTTGAGGGCGGCGGCGTTCAAGTAGGTCAGGGCGTCTTCCGGGCGTCCCGCGTCGAGATAAAGTTTTGCCATGGCGAGCTTTGGAGCAGCGGCATCCTTGTTGATCACTTCCCAATCGTGCAAGTAATTGAACGCTTCCACCACGCGACCGGTCTCAAACATCAATTCCGCGTATTTGCGACGGCAGGCTTCATGATTTTGGTTTTTTGACAGGCAAAGTTTGTAATATTGTTCCGCTTGGGCATAATAAGTCGCCTCACGACTGCTTTGTGCGAGCGCGTGGTAGGTCATGCCGATGTTGTAGTATCCCTCCGGCGAATCGGGACTTTGGTTGACCGCGCTTTGAAATTCGGAAATCGCCATATCGTATCTCGCCTGCTGGAAATACCTTACGCCTTGCGAGTTGCGACCCTCCGCTGTCATGTTCGTGCAACCAAGTCCCAACGGCATGAGTACCGTAAACAATACGGTTACCATCGGACGAAGCAGATCAGAGCAATATGTCGGATTTTCTGTAATGCTTTTCATCGGGAACGACATGCAAAAAATCATGGATGAATGGGTTTTCGCGGAGCATATCGAAAATGCGAAAGCAAATCAAGAGCAAAAACTTTTGCACGGATGTCCATGAGTTCACAGAAATTGGGGTTGACAAAAAGCGAGAAAACCGGGAAATTACGTGTTTTCAGGCCATGGCATGAGTTCGGGACATTTCGATGGTCACGGCATGACCACCCCACTTCATGCCATGAACCCGCGATCTCAACTCTTCTGTACCCATGAAACTGTTTCTTCGTTATATTCTCCTGGACATATTGAAAATTTATTTTGCCGCGTTGCTGTTGCTGACCCTATTGCTCGTGATGGTTATTGTAGTCAACGAGGCAATCGATCAGGGGTTACCATTACAACACGCAATCCTTTTGATTCCCTTCACCCTGCCGGAACAATTGCGGCTTTCGGTTCCCATGACACTGCTGTTGGCCACGACGATTTCCTTTTCCCGCATGGCGGGAAACAACGAGATCATCGCCGCGAAGTCGTTGGGCATCGCTCCCTGGCGGTTGATGTGGCCGGTTTGGGTATTGGCTCTGGTGTTCAGTCTGCTGTGTGTCTGGATGAACGATTTTGCCGTGACTTGGGGACGTTCCAGGATGACAAGCGTGGTCTATCGGGCACTCGAAGACATCATTTACGCAAAACTCAGCAAGGACGGTAAATTTGAAGGACAGTTCGGTGACGACGAATACACCATCACCGTCGAGCGTGTCGAAGGCAAAAAGCTTATTTTTCCTGCAATCGTTTCCCAAAAGAAACAATGGACCGCCCAAATGGACGAAGCGGAAATCCATGTCGATTACGATCAAGCTGTTTTAACCATCGCGTTTACCAATCTTCTGATGAGTACCGGAAACGATACCTTGCAATATCATCAAAAGACGATTCCCATTCCGATTCCCAATCCGGAAAATGTCAACCTCGATGCCACAAGCCCGTCCGAGGTTCCCATGGAAGCGATGGACGACCAAGTAAGAAAATGCAAAGCGAGGATCGCTGCGGCACAACGGAAAATGGCATCCCTGACTGCCTTTTCGCTTGCAACAGGTGATTCGAGCTTGGCAGCGTCAGCTTGGTACCATTGCGAAATGGAAGTGGCAGGTGCCACCAGACGGCTCCAGCGTCTCCATACCGAGTCGCCGCGTCGCTGGGCAAACGGGTTCAGTTGCTTTTTCTTCGTCTGGCTGGGGGTGCCGCTCGCCATCCGCCTGCAACGGGCGGATGTTTTTTCCAGTTTTTTTGCCTGTTTTCTCCCGATTCTGGCACTTTACTATCCCTTCCTCATGTACGGAGTCAACAGTGCAAAAGCCGGAACACTGCCACCCTCGTTTGTCTGGATCGGCAATCTCTGTCTTGGAATCATCGGCTATTGGTTTGTCAAGCAGATTCATAAGAATTAAGGTTTCGAGCTTCAGGATTATCTCCTTTGCCTGTTTTTCGTAATCTGTAAAATATTGAACAAAAAAATACTCAAAAAGATTCAAGATTACGAATAATGGTTCTTTTGTTCACTGGAAATTATGCCGATAATGATAATCAACTGTATATTGCCTTGATTGCTGGTTATGATTATCGTTCAGGCAAAACCGGGGAAACGGGAAATCACGGACAGATAAAGCTATGGAACGGATGCACTCCAAATTACTTTTTTTCAGCACAGGAATAGTTTTTGCTGTTGCGGTTCTGCTCACGTTCCCGACCAGGAGTGGTTTCTCCCAGAGCCAGGGCAGCCGCGCGTTTTTTGCGGAACAAACTGCGGAAGATAACGATGGTTTTGCGACCAGTCGCAGAGGAAAGAGTCAGGAAAACAGCGAAAAAGAAGAGGATGCAGATTCTGCACAAGATGAGACAGCGCGAATTGAAACGCGGGCAATGGAGGATGAGGACCCGAACAATCGCCCGGTCACACTGGAGGAAATGCCGGACTGGCAGCTCATGCACAGCGAAGAGCTTCCCTTCGGCGACTATTTTATCGATACACGGCTTGTCGGTGCCGTGCGCTACCATGCGGATTTTTCGCTGGAAAAAGAGTACGACATCCTGCGGGAACTTTCCTGCATTCAAAAAGACTTGTCCCAGTACCTTGCCATCGGGCATCCCAAGGAAACCATTGAAGTTTTCTTTTTTTCATCGAAGGATTCCTACAGGAAATTCCTGGCGAATGAATTGCCGGAAGCACCTCAGGACCGGCAGGCACTCTACGTCAAACAATCAGCACCGGGCATGGTGGTGATTCTTCGAGGCCCCGACATCAAGGAAGACCTGCGGCATGAAATGACGCACGCTTTTTTACATGCCTGTATGCCATACGTTCCGCTTTGGCTCGACGAGGGTTTGGCCGAGTATTTTGAAAAACCCCGCGAGACACGAGCCAGGGTCAATCCGTATTTCACGAGCGTTTCACGAAAAATCACGTTCAGTCAGGTGCCGTCGATGTCCCGGCTGGAAAAAATGAAATACTTCGACCAGATGGGAAACAACGAATACTGCGAAGCCTGGTCGTGGGTGCATTTCATGATTCATCATTCGCGGGAAACGCACCAGATGCTGGCCGGCTACATCCGGCTGCTCGCCGAACGCGGGGACAAGACACCGCCGTTGGAACCGTACCTGACGAAAACCGTGACAGATCCTAAAAAGGCGTATCTCGATCATTTTCGCAACTGGAAAAGCCGCAATGACCTCAACGCCCGGCCCAATACTTCGACGAAACAATCGTCAGCACCCCCTGTTGCACCGGCAAAAGCACCTCCTGCTGAAAAAGAGGAAAAAGAACCCGCCAAATCGCGTTTTGCTCTCGGATGGAGTGACAGCCTGTTTCGATAAAAGGGGAACCGGTACACAGCCGGGTAGCAGGCGGTATCAAAAAGAGACTTCTCGCAGAAATACACAACGAATCTGTAAGTCTTTTTACATCAATAACTTACAAAAATGTAACAAAAATGGTGGCACAAAAACTACATCATTTGTAATCGTCGGTGGTACACTTGCGATTCCGTGAGGTGGTTTTTAGA
>WRMR01000404.1 GCA_009776995.1 Planctomycetaceae bacterium
TTGCCGGTGCCTTGGAACAAATCTTTCAGTTCCTCGTAAGGCATTGCATGGATGACGGTATCCAAATCGATGGTCTTCTTGAGAATCGAATCATCATAGTGCGTCTTGCGCTGTTTGAATTCGATGGAAGTCGCACCGAAATACTTGAATGTACCGGCATTCAATTCGTCCACGTTGATCTTCAGAGTCGAACCGTCTTCCAAGTCAGCGAAGTATTGGTAATGCTGATCCTCGTCATCGGCTCCTTGAATCATGTCGTCGATCTTTTTACCAAAGCCCTTTCTCGGCTGGTCCAGTATCATCACTTCCGATGACTTGCCTGCCTCGTGAACGATCACGTTGTACAACTGTCGCTCCTGCGGGTACAATGCCCGAATCTGTTTCGCTTCTTCTTCGTCGTTCCTATCGAGCGTCGTCCGACAATCACAGATCGGGCACGGCTTGTTGAACGTCGCCTTGGGACAAATGACCGTCACTGACTCGGCACCAATGGAGCGGTGAATGAAGTAAGTCCGCTCATACCACGTCCCGTCCGGCGAATGCGGATGGAGACGCGGATTGGAAATCTTGAACGGAATGACATCGAGTCTGACCGTTCCGGTTTTCTTGAACCGATAAAACTGGACACCATCGGGCAGCTGAACGGCTCCGATACCGCGACCGGCCAATGGCCGGGCTTCAATCGCAGGCTTTGCGGATAGTTTGGCACGCTTTTCTCTTTCTCTATTTCCCATTGAAATAATTGGTGAAGGTTTCTTTTCCTTATATCTACTTTGACTCAAAGTTAACAAAAATTATCACTCTGCTTTCTGACGATATTTCGGACGGATGCCCGGCACACAGTGGTCAGGCCAGTTTGCCCAACTTGATAGAATCTTCAGTCACGAAACATCTTCCGTTCCGCTGTAATCAATGCCTCATCTACTTGTCGTTTGATGTCTGCATCGCCGGACACATTCGGATTGTCTTCAAAGAATTGCTTCACAGCTTTCAATGCTTCAAGCATGGGTAGCGCAGCGACAATCAAACGAGCCTCCTCTTCGGTCGCCTGCCATTTTGTAACGGCACTCTTCCTGATCCATCGTTTCCAACGTTTTTTGGAAGCGCAGCATCCCGGCACGGTGTCGAAATCTCGGACAACCTTGAATCCTTTTCTGACATCTCTCACGACATACCACGGTGTGTTGAATTTCTCTTGCATCATTCCCTTTCATTTGATTGACCACGATCGATATGCGGCTAACACGACACCGGCTTTGCCGCTATCATAAAAATTCATCTCCAAGTAGGATAGAATCTCGGCCAGCATATTGTTATCAACTCCTCTTGCCCAACC
Source organism: Planctomycetaceae bacterium (assembly GCA_009776995.1). GTDB lineage: Bacteria > Planctomycetota > Planctomycetia > Pirellulales > Thermoguttaceae > WRMR01. Next base: position 1,337 of record WRMR01000404.1, read on the forward strand.
GCCAACCAACGCCGAAGCCAACCAGCCCAATACCGCACGGCGGATCGTTTCCGGCTCTTGCGTTTCGTTCAGCGATTTGACAATTCTTGCCACTTCCTTCCACTGCTTTCGCTGGGACTTGGTGAAGATCTCTCCCAAGTCTTTGACCGATGCCTCGAACTCCACATCCTTCGACAGCATCTTGAGCCGAGAGGCATCATCCGGCAATTCAATCAACTGTTGAAGTTTCACAAGACATTTTCGCGGCGAACCGTCCGACACGTCAGCCAATTTCTCTAACACTTCATCTCCAATACCCTCAACCCCTTCTTTCGCCAGTATCGATTGGGAAAGAGCAAGCAAGTTTTCGGCAGTGACCGGATTCAATTTGATTTCCGAACACCGGGTCTTGATCGTATTGAGAATTTTTTCGGGATTCGTCGTGCAAAGGAAGAAGTACGCATAAGACGGAGCTTCTTCCAAGAGTTTGAGGAGGGCATTCTGGCCTTGATTAGAAATCAATGCCGCCTCGTCGATGATCCAACACCTATTCCCGGCAGTCAGCGAAGGGTAGGATGCTTGTTGCCGAATCTCCCGAACCGTATCAATGCCGGTAAAATCGGCAGCATTGATCTCGATCAGGTCACGAGGCGGTTGGCAATTGAGCTTCTTGGCAAGGATTCTGGCACACGAAGTTTTTCCAACGCCAGATCCGCCAGTCAGCAACACCGCATGCGGAGTGCTCCCATGAGTGATCCAACCGGACAGCACCTTCACGGCTTCCGGTTGGCCCACGATTCCCTTAAACCCTTTCGGGCGATGTTTCCGATACAGTTCACTCAAAATCGTTGTCATAACTCTCCCTCAAATAACGTGCGACTCCCAAAGTTGTATTGATGTACACCTTCACCAATTCCATCGCTTGACTCTCGTTGAATCCCTGCTTGACGCATTGGCGATAAAGCCCGTACCAAAGACGCGGAAGATTATCGACCACGAAACTGGTCGATTGATACATGTCGTGCAAGTCTTTCAAACGCCGTCTCTCTTGTTCTTTATCTTTACTCATAAGTTTTTAATCGTATAAGGTTTTTTGTCGAACCATGTCTCTCCGAGTCCAGCAACTTCCGCCTCGATTTCCATTTTGGCCGTCAGGAATTTCCAATGTTTGTGAAGTTTAACGGTCATGACTTGATGAGCCAGTTCTAAAAACATATCGAGTTCATCCGCAGGCACATCGGCTTCGATACTATCATGAATCTGTCCAATCAAGACTGTTTTCCAGCCGTATTTCTTTATAGCGTTGTTAATCTGATTCATAGACCAGAGCAAACAATGACAACTCAAACCCTGGATGGGCATGTTCAGCACTTCGTTTTTGGGAAACACACCGGCACATCGAAATCCTGAAAGATAGTCGACATAACCATCCCGTAAATACTGAAACCACGTATCCCGCTTCCATTTGCCGTAGGTCGCGAAACGGTGATTCCAGAAATCAAACTCGACTTCCTTGATGTATTCGTAATACGATCCCGGCTCTGGAACATTGTTAACGCCAACAACGCCCAGTCGTTTGAAACCGACGGATTTCAAATGATCCGTCAATAATGTTCCGTCGTCTAACTTGACTTGCTGAATGCGAGGAAGGTTCCACAGTGCATCGGCCATGCTCTTCCAAGATGCACCGTAGAAAGCGGCGAAAACAAAATTCCCTTTGGCAAGATTGCGGATTGTTTTGTTGACGGACTTCAATGGCAGTTGATAGCATTGGGCTGCCATGTCCCGGTGCATATCTGTTGCCTTATCGCTCAAATAGTGGAGCATAGCGGGATCGTTGTGATAGGCAGCGGAACAGTTATGCACAATGACCCCAGCAGCAAGGGCAAAATTATGAACCGTTTCGACCTCGATATCGTAAACATCGGCTTTACCAGCGTAATGGATGTCTGTAATCATGCTGTTTTGCGTCTCAAGACATGTCGACATCAAATGATCCTCTACACGTAATTCATCCAATCGGCGATAAGTACCGTCGGGCAACATGAACAGATGATTTGCTGTTGCTTTTACAGACTTACCGTTGTTCAAAACGATTTCCCATACATCCGCTTGATCTTCGGTCTTCCAGCCTCCGACCGCTTGATGAACAGCAATCCGGTTTTGGATATGATCCCAGGAGTAAACGCGGACATGTTCGCCGTTTTGGAGTCGGTGGACAATCGCTTCAATAGACTGATTGCCGTCGGGCGTGGCAATGATCGTGTCTGCCGCCAAACATTTCACCTCGGAACTTGCAAAATCAATCTCGACAAAATGCCGATCCGGTCCCCGTGCAATAAAGCAACGACGGACGATTTCGGACATCCTTTTGTCCCGTGCCGGTAGATTCTGAAAATTGGGATTGCCACTCGAACTCCTGTATGTCTGCACGGTATGCCGGGCATAAGTCGATTCATCCCACGCGCCCGACGCAAAATGCTCCGTCATCGCCCGTAACTTCCGGCGGAACCGATAACGGCTACGATGCGACAACACTATTTTATCAGGAAATACCCGAAATCCTAGAAACGTCATCCCATGGTCACATCGGTTCAAAAACGGCGGCTTTACCGTCAATCGCAACTCTTCCGCCAAAAAGTTTTCCAGCGTCCTCGCCGCTTGTTTCAGAAAATTCACGTCATCATGCCACAGAACAAAATCGTCCATATACCGCACATAACAGCCAACTCGCAACTGCTCCTTAACAAAATGATCCAGCACTGCCAAATAGTGATTCGCAAAATACTGACTCGTCAAATTGCCGATAGGCACTCCACGCCCCGATTCCGACTCGTAAGAATCAATGATCTGTTCAAAATTTTGCAATACGCATACATCTTTGAATCGACGAAAAAGGAGTCTTTTCAAGACATCGCGAGAAATTGAATCAAAATACTTGCGTATGTCCAATTTCAGAAACCATATATTTTTACGGCTGAATCTCTTCGCCCGTTCCAAAGCGGTAAACTGCCCCTTGCCTTTCCGTGAAGCATAACTGTCAAAAATTTGATAGTTCTCAAAAAAGGGTTCGCAAACATTGATCAATGCGTGATGTGCTACCCGGTCGCCGAGCGGAGCAACACTAATGATGCGTTCCTTCGGATCAAAAATCGTAAAACGACGGTAAGGTCCCCACGCCCGGCTGCAAGAGCGGAGTTCCTCTGCCAAACACCGCAGATTGTTGTCCAAGTCCTTCTCGTATTCGACAACGCCGTGCGTGTGCCTCTTGCCGCGTATCGTCTTGATA
>WRMR01000405.1 GCA_009776995.1 Planctomycetaceae bacterium
TGATACGACGGCACCCGCTGCTGTGGCAGGAACGGCTGCGGCTGGGACGGCAACCATGCCTGCGCGACGCGACCACGTCCATGCTTATACGTTTTTCGCAACAGCACCGGCGGCACTTGGCACGGCAGCCGTTGGTTCGGCATCGCTTCCCGCGCGCGGCGATCACGTCCATGCGATGCCGTCGCTGTCGCAACTTGCTTCCAGCACGTATCGTGGCACGGTCACGGGCAACGGTACGCTGACCTCGCTGCCTGTGACCCATAACCTGGATTCACAGGAACTTGATGTCCTGGTGTGGACGAATACGACACCGCCGAAACGCATCTATACGGATCACACACCGACCAGTGCGAATGCGTTGACGGTTGATTTTGCCGTCGCACCGTCTTCGACCGCCTCGTATATTGTCCGCGTGGTGAAATGGGGGTAACGTATGCCGATGAATTTTGGCAGTCAGATGGAATTACCCTCGCCCGCTTCATCGAACAAGGAAGTGGTACGCAAGCAAGAGTTCGATGCGGGTCTGGCCAACAAGCAGGACAAAGCCCCGACCGGCGGAGCCAACGCCGGGAAAACGTTTGGCGTCAAAGACGGCCTTTGGACGGAAATACTGTCCACCTCGCCAAGCGGCAACTTTGTCACGACGGATACCGCTCAAACCATCACCGGCAAAAAAACATGGTTCGGTGACGGTGCCGTCGTCGTTCAAATCTCAACGGATAATATCGATACCACATTTTCCGGTGCGGAGATCAAAGTCGATTACGGTGATTCGCAATATGTAAGCATCGGACATCAACAATTACGGTATCAATCCGTTACGCAATCGTCCGTTTTATCCGCCGGTTCCATCACGTTCAGCCAGGGTATTGTTGCGACGACGCTCAATAAGGATTATTTGTCGATTGGCAGCAGTCTGAGCGGCGGACGATTTGATGATACGAAATTGCAGTGGACGCGCGGGGCAGGCACATACACCTTGAATGTCTCCAGTTCCGGGACTTTCTGGGGAAATGTGACGACAGCCGCCACGGCTACAGACGCCGGAAAAATCGTGATCCTGCCTTCGGGCGGCACATCGTCGCAATTCATCAACGGGCTTGGTCAACTTGCCGTTCCGGGCGGCGGTGGCGGCAATACGTCCCTTGTTCCCGGCAGTATTGTTCATATCGGTTCGGGTTTGGCCAGAATCCTTCATGCCGGTGCCGTTTGGCAAATGATGGACGGCGTCACCGTTTGTGACTTTGAGGAATTTCCGCAACTTGCCAACGTTAACGGTCTGGATCGCGTGACGACATTGAACAGCGTCATTTCACCGATGACCTCCAACAATTCGGCGGGTCAAACGGCGTCCTGTTCGACGGTTTATCATTTTACCGGCAATAATGATGCGTTTCATGCCTTCGACAGTGCGGCCAACACATTCTGGTGCAGTAACAATACCAACATTTACAGCGGCGGTGAGGAATGGCTGCAAATGGATTTCGGGCAACCCACCCCGATTGACCGCTATACGCTGAGCCGCACATACAATGGCGGTGACGGTTGCAGCCCGCCCTCGGACTGGCGTCTCAAAGGCTCCAGCGACGGCACCAATTGGACGGACATTGACGTCCAGATCGGCTGTATTTGGAGCACCTCAAACACACACGAATTTAACATTGCACCAACGTCGTTTCGATATTACCGCCTGGTCATCAGTAAATTTTATGATCCGGGTTCCTACAGCTCCGGGTATGTCGCCCTGGCCGATTTTTCGCTTTTCAACCAACAGACCGTCACGGCCACGTTTCAACAATTATCGCCGCTTGCCGCAGGCGTCAATCCGTACATGTACTGCGGTGTGCCGCAATGAGAGGCTTCAGGCTTCGGACTTCAGACTTCAAAAGTCCTGAATCCGTGGCAAAAGAGAAAGGAACATTTTGAGTAGCGACCCAACACTTGAAGATGCGATCCGCGAGAACGCCGCCGGGCCGAAACGGGCCCAGGGCGATTCGGGGAGCATGGAACAACATTCGTTAAAAGACCAGATCGAAGCCGACAAGTACCTTGCCTCCAAAGAGGCGGTCAGGCACGGCATTGGTATCAAAACCGTCAAGATTTCACCCGATGGGACGACATAATCATGTGGCCATTTACACGCAAAAAGAAAACGCCTCGGGCTTCGCCGTCTGTAGGCTACCTCAATGCCCGTTATGACGCCGCGCAGACGACCGCCGAGAATATCCGGCACTGGGCGATGGCAGATGCATTGAGTGCCGACGCATCCATGTCGTCCGAAGTGCGACGCACGTTACGCAATCGCTCGCGCTACGAGGTCGCAAATAATTCTTATGCCAAAGGCATGATTTTGACAATGGCGGGCGATTGCATCGGCACGGGGCCGCGTTTGCAGTTGCAAACAAGCGACTCCAAAAACAACCGGCAGGTCGAACTCGACTTCGAACGCTGGGCGGAAAAGGTCGATCTTGCCGCCAAACTCCGGGCGATGCGCATGGCGAAGGCGACCGACGGCGAGGCGTTTGCCTTGCTGGTCAATAACCTGAAACTTGATCATGAGGTCAAACTCGACATCCGGCTGATCGAGGCGGAACGGGTGACCATGCCCAACGTCAAATACTATCCGAATGCCGTCAATTCCATTGACGGGCTGGAGTTCGATCCGTACGGCAATATCACGCATTACTATGTGCTGAAAAATCATCCGGGCAACTTGTCAGCGAAACTTGAGGAGTTTGACCGTGTTCCTGCGAACAGCATCATTCACTGGTATCGTCAGGAACGCCCGGAACAACATCGCGGCGTCCCTGAAATCACACCGGCCTTGCCGCTCTTTGCCCAATTGCGGCGTTATACGCTGGCAGTCCTTGCCGCGGCGGAAACGGCGGCGGATTTTGCAGCGGTAATTTATACCGACGCACCGGCCAACGGCGAGGCGATGCCGCTCGACCCGATGGATGTGATACCGCTTGAGAAACGTATGGCGACGGTGCTTGCCGACGGCTGGAAGCTCGGTCAGATCAAGGCGGAACAACCGGCAACAAGTTATCCCGAATTCAAACGCGAAATTTTGGGTGAAATCGGACGCTGTTTGCAAATCCCCGTCAATATCGTGACCGGCGATTCATCGCGGCATAATTACGCCAGTGGTCGGCTTGATCATCAGGCGTATTTCAAGGTACTCAAAATCGAACAGGATCACATTGCCCTTGCCGTCCTGGATCGCATTTTTGATGCATGGTATCGGGAATATGAATTGCTCAACGGCCAAAGCCAATATCTTCATTACGCACCAGTGACCAACGGGAACGGGTTATCACGCCGACGCGGTAGCGTCGAACCGCCCGCCCGGCTACGGGCTTGGATGTGGGACGGGCAGGAGCATGTTGACCCGGCGAAAGAAGCGAACGCCCAAGGGACACGGCTTGTCAATCTGACCACGAACCTTGCGACGGAATATGCACGGCAGGGCAAGGACTGGGAGATCGAACTCCGGCAAATTGCAAAGGAACGGGCTTTGATGCAGGAACTCAATTTAACGGCGATTGACCCTGCGAAACCGGAAAAACCACCTGACGATGAACCCAACGACGATGAGGAGGTGACCGATGACGACATTCCTGAAAATCGGTGACAACTGCTCTTTCTCACTGGGTAAAAACACGCTTCTCAAAACCCGCACCTTCGCTTGTCACGGCAACGCATTTCTGTTTGGCACGGTACGTACCATTACAGTCAACTCCACCGGCGTCATTGATGGTGACGGCACGATTTACCACTCGTTTTCACGAACTGGCGAAGTATCCCGGTCAACGATCACACCGACCGTTACGCAGATCAATATCGATCTCGACGACGGCGACATCAATTTACAAGGAATCTATCACCGTTCCTTCGAGAACGGGATGATTCACACTTTCGACGTGTTGGGCCCGCTTGCGGTGTTCGCAATGGGGATGCCCTTCATTTTACTGCAACCAGAAATCAACAAGGAATACTATGGCTCTCCCTAATTTTCTCACGTTCAAATCCATTCCCGTCTTTCTCGAAGCCTCCGGTGAAAAACTGACGCCGACGTTCAATATGGTCGCTTACACCGGCGGCAAGATGAACGTTGACGGCTTTCCTCATCCGGTGGTCGTCGAGTTTTCCGGGCTGGAAATTCCCTCGCAAAGCATCCCCATTCGTCTCGACCACAAACCCTATCAGGGCGTCGGCCACACCACGAAAATCAGTATCGACAATAACGAACTCACTGCTGAGGGCTTGATCAGCCGCGACACCAACTGGGCCCGCGACGTGGCCAACTCCGGCACAAAAGGTTTTCCGTGGAAGGCCAGTATCGGCGGGCCGATTCTTGAGGCCGAATTCGTGCCCCAAGGCAATACCATCGAGGTCAATCACCAGAAGTTCGAAGGCCCGGTGTATGTCGTCCGCAAAATGACGCTCAAGGAAATCAGTTTCGTTGACAATGCCGCCGACGTGAACACGAATGCGACCGTGCAAGCCCAGAGTAAAACGGATGTCCCGCCTCTTGCACCATCCGCGCAACCGACTCCGGCGATTCTCGAAGGCAATGTCA
>WRMR01000406.1 GCA_009776995.1 Planctomycetaceae bacterium
TGGTGAAAAAGAGTAGCGCAGAGAGCAGAACGCAGAGGGAGGGGGGAAGTGGCCAGTGGCCAGTGGTTAGTGGTTAGGAACGGAATACTTTGCACTTTGCACTCTGCACTCTGCACTCTGCACTCTGCACTCTGCACTCTGCGCTCATCCCGGGGTTGTTTTCCTGGTGGAAATGAGGTATAACCAATGCACTTTGAACTTTGCACTCAAAATGAGCCACTCATCACGAGCCACTCAATATGCTGGAACAACTGCGCTGGAAAAAATTCCCGGTTTTGGACAACGGTTTCGTGTGCCTGGTCGATTGCATGGGCGATGACGCTGCGATTGTCCAGGCGGCCCGTGTCAGTTATGGCGAAGGCACGAAATCGGTTTCCGACGACCGGACGCTGATTCGCTATCTGATGCGTCACCAACACACCACGCCGTTTGAAATGGCGGAGGTCAAGTTGCTGGTGCGCGTGCCGATGGACTGCTGGCGGCAGTGGATTCGTCATCGCACCGCGTCGGTCAACGAGTACAGCACACGTTATTCCGTGGCCATCGACGCCGCTACGGAAACGCAACCGGGCGATTGGCGTCTGCAAAAATCAACCAACCGGCAGGGCAGCGAAGGTTTTCTTTCTGCGTACGAGGGTGAAAAGCTCTCGGCGGAAGAGCAAGACTTTCACCGCCAGACTCGCGCGATGTACGAACGCCGTATCGCACTCGGCGTCGCACGGGAACAGGCACGCAAAGACCTGCCGCTTTCGACCTACACGGAAGCTTATTGGAAAATCGACCTGCACAACCTGTTCCGCTTTCTGTGGTTACGGGTGGACTCGCACGCGCAATATGAAATCGCGCAATACGCCGTGACCATCGGTGAGCGGATTATCAAACCTCTGTTCCCGCTTGCCTGGGAAGCCTTTTCCGATTATATGCTTAACGCAATCCGGCTGACGCGACTGGAGCAGGATGTGATCGCAAAACTCGCCGCTTCAGGCAATATTCCGGCAACGCGCGAGCAGTTTCTGCAAGTACAGGACCCGGCCTGGCAATCGCTGGAACGTTGCCGCGAACGCGACGAGTGCCTGGAAAAACTGCAAGGTCTCGGCCTGGTGCGGTAGTGTCCCGATAGAGCCCGAAACGCTCCGGCGTCCAGAACGCACGGCTCAACTTCCAACATCAACCGTCCCACTGCCAATTCTCCCTGAATGCGGTAGAATTGATAATCTTTGCGACCTCTGTGGTCTCTGCGAGAAACGAAAACCATTTGATACTGAGAGCTATTGGGAGAAAACCGATGTCCTTGATTCCCCCGCATGGCGGCTTGACCGAGCCGGTGTGTTGCACGATTCCACAAGACCAAATCACCGACGCCCTGGCCAAAGCCGCCGGGTTGAAAAAACTCCCGGTCAGCGACGCCGATCTTTCGACCGTTTACCGGTTCGGCGACGGCGGACTAAGCCCCCTGACCGGCCCGATGAACGGCACGGTGTACAATCGCGTTCTCGACGAATCGGTCATTGAGTGCAACGGAAAATCCTGCGCGTGGACGATTCCGTTGTCGCTGCCTGTTACGGCGGACTTGGCGACGGAACTCAAGGTCGGCGAAGAGGTTGCGGTGATCAATTCCGCAGGTGAAACGGTTGCGTTGCTGGCCATTTCCGACGTGTTTGCATGGGACAAAATGCGTTACCTGAAAAGCGTTTATCTGACCGACCGGACCGATCATCCGGGAGCCGACATGGTGTTGCAGCAGGATGCCGGCAAGACGCATCTGGTCGGCGGCGAAATTCGCGTTTTTCCCCAGCCGAAAAACCCCGACTTTGGCCGATACGTTCTGTCACCGTGCGAAGTCCGTGCCTTGCTCGACGCAAAGGGTTGGGAACGCGTCGTTGCGTTTCAAACCCGCAATCCGCTGCATCGGGCGCACGAATACGCGCTGGTCTATGGCCTCGAAGTGCTGCTGAAACAGGGGTTCAACGCCGGAGCCTGCCTCAATCCGCTCGTCGGTGAGACGAAAGGCGATGACGTGAATGCGGCGATCCGTATGCAAACCTACGAGGCGTTGATCGACAACCGTTCGCTTGGCGAAGGGGACAGCGATCAGCAACTTTGGTCACAACTTGGCCAGCAGGTGCCTGACCGCGTGATTCTGCTCGGACTGGACATCAAAATGTTTTACGGCGGTCCGAAAGAGGCGGTCATGCACGCGATTTACCGCCAGAATTTCGGCTTCACCGATTTGATTATCGGTCGCAAACACGCCGACGCCCCGTTCCATGACGGTACGCCGATTTGGGGCGATTTCGATGCACAGGACATTTTCCGCAACCTCAACGGCGATCTGCAACTCAAACCGCTCAATGTCGGCTTCGCAGCGTATTACGAATCGGCCGGTCGTGTTGATCTCATGGAACTGCACGAAGGCGAAAAGCCGGTTTTCATCTCCGGCAAAGATGTCCGTAACACATTGCAGCAGGGACAGGAAGTTGACCCGCGCATCATGCGTCCGGGCACTTCCCGCATCCTTGCCGCCGCAATGAAATTGTAATGGCAACACCCGGCCAAACCAAAAAATGCCAACCGTTCACGCAATGGTGTGAAAAGTTTTGGCATTTTCGGCTCAGGTTGTAACGGCGAGGACACGGGTTTCGATCCAGTTCATGCAAGCATGATAGATGATGTCGCAGAGGGCGCAAGTGGGGGGATGCGGTTTTTACGAAGATTTTTGAGAAAATCTTTTTCGCTTGGGCAACTGCGAGAGGTCGATGCCTTCGAGTAACATGGAAAGCCCGCTGCGTGTGATCGTCATTGACTTGGTCTCGGTGTCACATGCCGGAAAACGAAACGTCCCGACTTCAAGCCGCTTGTATTTCGTGTCACGATACATCCTTTTCGATGGCGTTATAAAATGGGGCGTCGGTAAATTGACGAAGATCGCGGTGTTTGTTATTCTTTTCGGACTTTGGGTACGACCAACTTGGGATTTTTTCGGGCGGTATACCGTCCTTCGCAACATTCAACTTGCCACGTTGCATATCAACAAGCTGATTGACGCCATCGTAGCTGTACAACTCGTCAAAGTTCTTTGAGTTGTTCGCCGCAACAACATCCTCACGATAAAGCCTGTTACCAACACGGTCATAACCGTGCTTGATCTGCACCAAAGCAGTCCCGCCTGCGTTTTTCCACGCGTGATCGGTGATACGTCCAAAGCGGTCCAACGCACCAGAGGCCGTGTAATCCAGCGTCAAACCGGGTTGCGGATACGTCACCTTCATCGGCGTTGCCGCGCCGGCATTCGTGTACTGCACAACCAAAGTTGAACCGTTCTTGATGAACCGTGCCGTTCTGATCTTTTCGCCAAATTCTCTCACCAATTCGATTGTACTGAAACTCCACTCGCTTCCGGCGGCTGGTCAGACCTTACCGGGTGGGCTCGTCCCACAAGGTTCTCTGCGAAAAGGTTTCAATGATCCGACTTGACATCGTCTCCCTCCTTCTCACTATCATACTTACGTGGGAGATCAGGTCTCATTTCATAAGTATAGACTTTATTACCCTCTTCATCGAGATGTGCTGTGACTGTAAAGAATTTTGTAATTCTCTGCACATTTGTTGAGGTTAAATTTTCGTCTTTTGGAATCAGTTCTTCAATGGTTTTTCCAAGAAACATAAAGAATTCTCCATCGTCAGCAAATTGCCGCATTAACAAATAGATTTCTTTGTCAGTGGACGGATCAGACTTGTTTAATCCATAAAGCTCTCGGTAATAAGAGAGAATATGATAGATGGGATATTTTTTTTCGTCGATATGTTTTTTCATAGAATCAATAAATACTTGTGGCGTCTCGGTTTTAATTTGATCACTCAGTGAACAGGATGTTTCCAGCAAACTCAGTAGCCACGATTCCATATTAACTATATGTTGCGAACATATACTCGCATTTACAACGACAGTGAAGGGGTTCTGAACACTCAAAAAACCAGTATAGTCATTAGCTCTCAAGGGGTACCGTTTCAAAGGCGAAGAATTATATCTTGATGTAATTTTTTCAATGAAAATATTTACTTCATCTTCAGTCAGTTGCATTTTAAAATACGCATCACCCACTTTGCTCCTATCTTTCCAGGCGATACGGCCATCTTGCCAAATCATAACTTCCATGGGCGGCAAACCTTTCCTGTGCATCCCAGACACGGAATATTGCACCAGAGGAACATCCTCCCAATCATCAATTGTATCATAGTGTCGATTTATATAATAAAGTCGCCCACGATAAACGAACTGTTTATTTTCTTCAGATGTGTTAGGGGGCTGTTGAGCAAACAATAGGGACAGATTGCCCAACAAAACAATAATTGAAATAATTATGATATGTTTTGATGGCATATTAACCTCCGTGGTGATAAAGACTTACTTTTGTTGAAGCGTAGTGAAATCAAAAGAAGGAAGAGTTATCCTCCAAAGTTTTGTATGGTTGAAAAGTAGTGGCGGTCATGGAAAATGGTGAGTGTTAAGATTAACCATCATTTTTCAAGGAACCGCCACAATGAGAAAGTTTAACAAAAAATCGCAATCACAAAC
>WRMR01000407.1 GCA_009776995.1 Planctomycetaceae bacterium
AGTTAGGAGTTAAGAGTTAAGAGTTAAGAGTTAAGAGTTAGGAGCGGAATACTCTGCACTCTGCACTCTGCACTCTGCACTCTGCACTCTGCATTCTGCATTCTGCATTCTGCATTCTGCATTCTGCACTGGCCACTAGCCACTTCCCCCCTCACTCTGCACTCTGCGATGCTATGGTGTATCCCCCTCCGTGTGTCACTTTTTTGCTTGACAGATCATTTTTCCGTACCATGAAAGGTGTGTTGATCCATGAGACGTTCCATTTATCTCTTCCTCTGCTTGCTGCTTTTCACGGTCGTTGGGGGAGCCTGCCTTTGTGCGCAACAGGTCTCACCCGCCGGATGGAAAAAAGAGAGACTTGATCAGGCGACCTTGTTGCAGGACTTCCAAACACCTCCGCCGGGATTTGGAAATGTCGCCTTTTATTGGTGGCTGGGCGACCCCCTGACTCAAGAGCGATTGCTTTGGCAACTGGACAGGCTGTCGCAAATGGGAACCGGCATGACCGGCGTTCAGATCAATTATGCCCACAGCGACAAGGGAGGCCAACTCTACGGCTTGACCTATCCCAGCGAACCCGCGCTTTTCAGCGGGGAATGGTGGAACCTTGTCGAATGGTACATCCAGGAAGCCAGGAAAAAAGGTATCTCCGTCAGTCTCAGCGACTATACGCTCGGAATCAGCCAGGGATGGAAATGGGACGAAGCCATCGCGTCGTATCCCGAAATCGTCGGTTCCGTCCTGCGTTGCGATACGCGCGAAGTCAAGGCGGGCGAAACGGTGCGGCTGGAACCGTTCCAGGACGCCCTTTCCGTTACCACATTCGATGGACAAAAGCAAATCGATCTCACGGAAAAAGCGAAACTCTCCTCGCCATGGACGCCGGACGCCGATGGGAAGCTCCTGATCGTCCGGGCCGTTCGCATGGATCCGTCGATTGATCCGATGCATCCCAAGTCGGGGGCCGCTGTGATCGAAATGTTTTTCCAGCCGTTTGAAGATCACAATCCCGGTGAAGGCGGCCGGGGGCTGAATTTCTTTTTCTCCGATGAGCTGGATTTTCGGGTCAGCGGCCGTTTGTGGAACGAGTATTTCGCGCAGGAATTTCTCCAGCGAAAAGGTTACGACGTCCGGCCCGAACTGGCGGCATTGTTTGCAGATATCGGCCCGCGCACCGTCAAGGTTCGCCTGGACTACAACGACGTCTTGACGGCACTTTCCGAAGAACATTATTTCAAACCGATCTATGAATGGCATCAGCAACGGGGGATGACCTACGGATGCGATCACGGTGGTCGCGGTTACAATTTGACGGAGTTCGGCGATTATTTTCGCACACAGCGTTGGAATCAGGGGCCGGGAAGCGATCAACCCGGACTGGGACGCGATATCGTGAAAGCCAAAGTCGCTTCGTCGATCGCGCACCTGAACGAGCGTCCCCGCGTGTGGCTGGAAGGATTCTACGGCAGTGGTTGGGGAACTTCTTCCGAAGACGTCACAAATGCGACCTTTGCCAACTTCCTGATGGGATATAATCTGCTGTCATTTCACGGCCTTTACTATTCCACGCACGGCGGCTGGTGGGAATGGGCACCGCCCTGCAACCATTGGCGCATGCCGTACTGGAAGCATTTCAAACCGTTTTTCGACGCAACACAACGTTTGAGTTATCTTATGACTCAGGGACATCACGTTTGTGACGTGGCCGTCTCTTATCCGGTGGACGCCGTCGAGGGGGGAATCGACGCCGGCGAATCGACCGGCAAGTCTTTCGCCATGGTGGAACGGCTTTATCGCACTGGAATTGATGTGGACTTCATCAATTTCCAGTCCATAGAAAAAGCGGTGATTCAAGACGGCCGCTTGAACATTGCCGGCGAATCCTACCGCGTGTTGGTTTTGCCGCATCCCCGGGTGATGCGTCATGCCACACTGGAAAAAGCGGTCGCTTTCGCGCAGGCAGGCGGAATGGTCGTGACACTCGGTGCCTTGCCCGAATATTCCGACCGTAGGGGAGCAGGCGATCCGGAAGTCAAGCGGCTTGCCGGTCTTCTTCCGCAACAAGACCGGTTTGCGGACGTCAACACGGCTGTGGAGGCGATTCGCGCCGCTTTCACACAGGATATTGTCGTGAAAAATGCAACGCAGCCCTTTTACCACCACCATCGAAAATTGGCGGATTGTGATCTCCACGCATTGTATCAATTGCCGGAAAACGCCGAATGCACCGTCCGGTGTACCGGCAAAGCGGAACTGTTGGACGCCTGGACAGGGGAAAGAAAACCGCTTGCCGTTCTGGAGCAGAACGAACAGATCGGAACGCGATTCCGTTTGAATAACGCCGGGACGGAATTGCAACTGATCCTCTTTTCACCCGGCACTGCGGAAATCGCATCGCAAGAACCGCAGAAACCAGAGACAGAGAAGACGATCCCGATGGAAGGCTCCTGGAAAAGCCGAATCCTTCCGACGATGGACAATACGTTCGGTGATTTTCGCATTCCGGCAACGCCCGGCGAAATGATCGGCCCCGAAGTGAGCCGGTTCCGTTTCGCGGATTCGGCAACGCAACCCTCCGGTTTGCAATGGACGAAACCGGAGTTCGACGATTCAACATGGGCAGTCTCTTCCTTCGCGTTTGGGCCGAAATTTCGACAGCTCGGTCCGCTTCCCGAAAACCTGAATGAAAACCAGCTTCACACTCTCGAAACAAAACTTGCCGCCGTATCCGACTATCCGTTTGGCAACGTTGATGTTGCGGGCAAACCGTACTCCTGGAAAGATTACAGTTTTTCATGGCGGTATGGGGTGGAAGGCGATCCGGGGCATCAGGGGTATCACGGTTTGAAGATGAACATGTACGACGAATTTATCCGCCTGGGACAGTATGATACAAGCGGACATCTTCAGACGGTACGCAAGCCGGAACAGGAAGGAACACGATATTACCTTTGGTCGTCCATCCTTGCTCCCACAGACCGGGAAGGCGTCGTGCTGATGCATGGCTTGAGGCCGCAATCGATTTGGGTGAACGGCAAATCGTTGGATGCGAGCAGCATATCCGTGCCTTTGCGAAAAGGTGCCAATACGATTCTCCTGCGGTACGACCAGCCTGGAATCGGATACTTTGTCATGGTCTCCCCGGATTCGCCGTTTGCGAAAGAAGCCTCTTCCGCCGACCCCGCTGCGACTCCCATGCGTGATTCCACCTCCTGGATATGGGCTCAGCCGGGTGAAGGGGTGGGAACCGCCTGGTTTCGCAAAACGTTTGAAGTACGGGAGGAAACCCGTCCCCAACAAGCCGTCCTTTGCATTACCGCTGACGACGCTTACACCGTTTGGTTCAATGGAAAACAACTCGGCAGTGGAAACGAGTGGAATAAGATTCAATCTTACGATTTGACGCAACAATTGCTGCCCGGCAAGAACCTGATTGCCGTCCAGGCGGTCAATGGAGGCGGGCCGCGTGCATTGATCGCCGAATTGCGAATGCTTGAGCAGGACGGCAGGACGACCGTGGCGGCAACGGACAAAACCTGGTGTTGCAGTGAAACGCTTTCCCAGGACTGGAACCAGCCTGGTTTCGACGACTCCCAGTGGAAGGAACCGGCGGTTTTGAGTCCGTTTGCCGGAAGTCTTTGGGCAACCCATCCGACCATGGGGCCGCCTGTGATGAGTGCCATGACCTCCGAAAACGGCATCGAACATGAAACAACCGGGCCGCTCGCCATGCGCTGGTTCGACGTCCAGACAAACGCGCTTCGGCCGGATGTTTTCCCCTTCGATGTTTACGCCGGAAAAACCGTGAACGGATATTATCGGTTTTACGCCCCTCCCGGTGCGGTATCGTTTTCACTTCCTGCGTCAAACGCCGAAGTTCATGTGAACGGACAACCGTGTTCCGCGAAAGTAACCGGTAATCACGGGGCGATCTTCGATATTCCGGCTCCCGGGGCAGAACAACTCATTGCGGTTTGCATTCCTCTGAACGGGGGTGAGTATGGCGGCAGTGCCATGACGACGCCGATTCGCTTCCAATGCGGCGAAGGTGAAATTGCCCCGGGCGACTGGTCAAAGATGGACAGTCTCCGCACCTACAGCGGTGGAATCCGCTACGAAAAAATGCTCACCATGGAACCGCAGTCATGGCAAGACTTCAGGAAAGTGGAATTGGATCTGGGGCGTGTCGTTTCATCGGCGGAAGTGTTTGTCAACGGCAAATCGGCGGGGATCAAGGTTGCGGCACCATGGCGATTCGATGTCAAAACACTGCTTCAACCCGGGGACAACAGGATTGAAATCGAGGTTTACAACACCCTCGGGAATCATTACCTGACGATTCCGACACGTTATTTGGGCCGGATTGAATCAGGGCTGATTGGTCCCGTTCGTTTGCATGTCCGATCGGAGGAGTGACGGGGAGTTGTTTGGCCGCCACCTGTTCCAAATTGAAGCCATACGTTCGAGTTTTTGTATCTGTTCACGAGTTATGTTTTTTTACCACGAAGGACGCGAAGAACTGCGAAGGGTGGGTGGTCACGCCGTGACCGCCGAATCAGTGTTTGATTGTCAATG
>WRMR01000408.1 GCA_009776995.1 Planctomycetaceae bacterium
GAGAGTGAAACGACATCAAACAGAGTCGCGAGACAATGCGAAGCCCAAGAAACGCGCACAGGCAGATGATAATTGTAAAGATGAAATAATGTGACACGTTTTGTCAACCAAAACGAGGAAACAATATGCCTTTCAACCCACACATTCACGAGAGTTCAGGCAAAAAATAAGACACAAATTTGGAACAGTCAGCAGTTGTGGCCATAAACATTGATATGTGTCACAATATCGCCAGTTCCAGATCACCTCGCTGATGTTATTAACTGTCGGTCAAGCACTTGGACTTAAAAGAGACAATTTCAGTGAGCTGAAGGTCGTATAAGTTCTATCAAATAGGCAACGAATCAAAAAAACAGAGTGAATTATTCTAAAAACTTGGATATTAACAACTTGACACAAATCATGCCCGTCGGTTGCATGACAAATCTCAAAGTCTCGACAGACAACATGGATATTTAACAAGATCATCGGCTTTTTGGAAGGCCATTTCCGTGTAACATCTCAAGAATGCAAAAAAAATCTGCTTTGATATGAATGACAGGCCATACGTATCTGCCCGTTTATTCTCATTTTAGACAAAAACGAAGGAATATCAACATTTTTTCAAGAAAATTTCAATTATCCCCCATAAGAGGGGTTTCAAATTTGGTGAAAAGGATAAATTATAGACAAATCATTTCGTGACACAAACGTAAATCGATGAAATGATAGGGTTTGCCTGCCATGAGATTTCCTTCCTGACCAATTTTCCCACCATTGAACCTCAATTTTGATTTTTGTTATGGGTATTTTAGCAATACAATATCAGACAGTCTCTGACTCGCCCATTTTGTTAGCCGTGAACCGTGAAGAGCGGTTCAACCGCCAGTCCCAGGCACCACGTATCCAGTCGGGGCGTCCCCGCGTGGTTTGCGGCATCGACCGTAAAGCGGGCGGAACTTGGGCTGGAGTGAATCAACATGGGCTTTTTGTTTCGGTTATCAATTGTCCGAAACGTCATGTTCCTCCGGAACCCCGTTCCCGCGGTATTCTCTGCCGCGAACTGCTGTCCTGTAAAACCGCCGAAGAAGCCCTCGACAAGGCGTATGGCGAACTGATCAGCGGTTGCTACGCAGGCGGCAATTTTTTCTGCGTTGACCGGAGTAAAGGCGGCGTCATTTACGGCGGCGACGAAATTGAAATTGAAATGCTTTGGCCGGGGTTGCATATTCTTTCGTCGAAACGGCTGAACGACCGCAATGATCCGCGACAGGAATATGTGCGGCGTTTGCTGACTCTTCAGCGGCTGGAGTCATCTGTTCTGTTTTGGGCCGTTGCCAGCCGGGCTTTTTCCAGCAAACCCGACCCAACCGGCAAACGCGGCGTCATCATCGCCGAACCGGATTACGGCACGGTTTCCTCGATTCTCCTTTCGCTGTCCGAGCGCACGCCGCGGTCACACATGCAGTACGCCGCCGGGGCACCTTGCGACAAGCCTTACGAAGACATTTCCGCCCTGTTGCGCCAGGTGCTTTCGACGGAACGTTCGTCCGCCAATGCCGCCGCGTCATCGAATTCCTCCGCATCGAATCCCGCCCCCGCAACATCGTAGGCGTGTGCATGAAATGGCCACACATCGGCTTTACAAACGATCACGACGGTTGCCTGTTCACCGTTGCCATTCACTGCAAGCCGATCGGATGAAATACTGCCATGCGAAAATTACGAATTTACTTGGACACATCAGTCATCAGCATGATCAACGCTCCACACCTTCCCGGGAAGGAAGCGGCTACGAAAGAGTTCTTTCGGATGATGATGGAACAACCTGATGATTATGAAGTCATCATTTCACCCGCCTTGATGCAGGAAATGCACAACGCTCCTGAGATGCAGCAACAACGGTCGCGGGACATGTTACAATCAATTCGTTTTGTCGAAATCCCAGCGTGAGAAGAGGTGGATGATCTTGTGCAATTGTACATCACTGCGAAAGTTTTATAGGTCAAAAGCACATCAATGATTTGCTCCACGTTGCTTTTGCCGTGTTCTCACACTGCGATTACATCGTGAGCTGGAACTGGAATATGAAACATCTTGTACGTGTGCGAACGGTTGAGCGGGTCAATTTGGTGAATTTTGAACATCATTACCCCAAGATACAAATTGTCACCCCAGAATTTTTCACAAGAGAATGACGCCATGCCTGAGTATGACATCAATTCCAACGACCCACTTGAAATGGTTTGGGCGATTAGGGAAAAAATTTACGAAGAAACGAAGGACATGACGGCGGAAGAACGTAGGGCGCACATGACTCGCCAGGCAAATGAATTCCGCCAATCTCTCCGGGAAATCAACGTCGAGGACTATGATTTACCGTTTCTTCACACGAAAACGGAAAAACAGGAAGCAGCACATGCCGAATCTCGTTGAGCGTCTTTTCCGGGCGATGATCCTTTACACAGGGCTGTTTTGGATTGTCATCGGATTATGGGGAATTCCAGCGTCTTATGTTCAGTGGAGTATGTGGGATACTCACGGAATTTTGCGCGGCAATGAGCTGTATTTTGCCATGGTGCTTTTGCTGGTTTGCGGTAGTTGCCCGATTACCGGGATGATTTGCGTGGGTTATTTTCGCAAAATCGCCAACCGGCAGTATCAACAGATACCCGGCATCGCGGACATGCCTGAACCGCAATGGCACAATACGGCGGTTTTCGCCACTTTGCTTGCGACGGGAACGGGGTTGTATTGCCTGGACAATTGTTTTCACAGCCTCTATAACATCATTGAGCCGCTCATGATGATTGGGATGTCACTAGGAGATTTCACCGGCGTCGCAAGACTGGACGTTTGGTACTATCACTGGCAAATCCTGCTTGTGGCGATCACCTGGCCGATCTGTGCGGTTTTGCTTTTGACTCAGACAGGAACAATTGCCGCCCGTGTGGCCCAAATGATCGACACGACGCCGCTTCCCTCAGAAGAACCGCCGGAAGATTTGCCGGCCAACAAACCGTCTGGGCAAGGAGAGGACAATGAGCCGTCGGAGTGACGTCGTGAAACTGGTACGGATCACGCTTTGCTTTGCGGGCGTGGTGTTCATCGTCTCCGGCATGGAGTTTGGATTGACCCGCCTGGCAATCCGGACGCCGCTCAGGTCTTTCGCCGAAACAGGTGACGTCATCCTTTACGTTGCCGGCATGACGCTGTATTGCCCGTTGGTGTTCGCTCAGGCGGCTCTCGGCCTTGTCTGCATCCGTTACAACAAGCTGCTTGCCCGGTTGTGCGGAAAATATTCCCGCACTCCCAACCGCATCGGCAAACAGGGCTGGAAATTTTCGGAACTTCACGCCTTGATGTGCGTTGCCTTGGGAGCGTTCCTGTGTGCCGCGGGAATCATGAACGTGTTGGAAACCTTGCGTTATGTGATTGATATGACATGTTTTCAGGACAGATCATTCGGCACTCCGAACGTGTCAACGTTTCTTTTCCTTTCCCTGTTGTCTGTCCCGGCCATCCTGATGATCTATTTGGTGCCCGGCGTATTGCTCATCCGTTTTGCCCGGCAATGGACTGGCATAACCGGCAGGAAACTTAGAGAATAACGGGAAAGGTTTTTGCCTGGAAGTTTTCACCAAAAACAAACGCGGCGACGGTTACGGTGCGACCGTCCTGCCTTGAGATCCCTTCGTGGTCATTCGTGGTGAAAAATGACCACGAACGGTTACGATTTTTCCATGACGTCCGGAAACGAAGAGCATCGCAGTGACCGGATCGAACACGGGCTGATCCGGTCGCTTCACTTTGCCGGTGTTTGTACAATTCCGCGTCGTAGTTCCCAAGGATTGTGGACGAGAACATGCCCTGATATGACCATCCTGACTTGGCTATACCGTACAACGGGACTTTGTATTTATCTCTGTGAACTTTGTGCATTCCTTTGTGATCTTTGTGTTGAAATATTTTAACACAAAGGCCACAAAATGAAATGCCAGTCAAATGGCGTTCGACAGTATGCACTGGCGTATCAACGACTTTGCATGAAAGAACCTTTTTCAGATGTGCCCTTTAAGGATTCGCGCAGAAATAAGTTGTTCGATCACTCGGAGCCGCGACGGTAACGGAGCGGTCATTCCGCTCGATAACTCTCGCGGCTCTGATGGAAATGCTCACGTTAATATTGTGTGGTTCCGAAATATTGTGTGGCTCCTAGCGACCGACAATTTCCCGGATGTCGAGAAGATAAACCTGCCGCCCGATGCTTTCATGCACGGAGTCGATGGTCACGAAATGCCCGTTGCGGTCGGAGTTTGGGTGCGTATCGCAACGCCATTCCCCGTTGTATTCCTGTGGCAGGAAAAAGTGTCCGAGCGGAACCACCCGATTTTGCGAAATATTGTATAACATCGGGTTTTGATTGCGATCCTTGTCGGGATACGTGTCGTACAAAATCCAGTTGTCGTTCGTTTTCGGAAGATATGTGCAGTGACCGTCCTGAGTCATGACGTCGCCACCGACCGGTTCGGCCTCGCCGGTTTTATCAGTAAAGACGTAAAACTTGTCGCCATGCGACGGATGCCGCGCCCAG
>WRMR01000409.1 GCA_009776995.1 Planctomycetaceae bacterium
ATCCGTCTGGCCGATAAAAATTTGCAAACGCTGCCGATCATAACCATGGAAGTAGGAAATGGACTCAATATTTTTTCGCTCCGTATCGGACAAAAGCCCTCGCATATAATCACGTATAATCACGCGCTTTAGGCTGCTGCGACCTCGCAGGGAGATGACTGATGAACGGCAAAATGAATTCGTCAAACTGCTGCAACACACCTTCGTAAACACTTGGCGTCACCAAACAATCTTCAAAAACAAACTCACTGTGAATCGTATCAACGTTTTCCCATTGCCGTTCTCCATGCTGAAAAATCACTCCTTTTCAAATCGGAAAGCGTTTATAACAAATAACTTAAATCACGTCAACCGCAGTTAATACAGTAGAAGTAAGTTAAACCTCCCCAAAATGTGAAACTGTCAGAAATTTTCATATTTCGTTCCTTGACACGACTATAGCCAATCATCTGGTATTTTAAGCAGGGTAGTAACCAGGAACGTAAGTGACCGGTTCAACGGTACTGCACCCGAAAAACCCGTCGCTTACCCTCCGGGTTGCTGTTTTAAAACTTCACTTCCTTGACTTCTTTGGTGTTGTGCGGCATAATAACTAAACTTATACATTGATGTCTGGTCGTTTGTATAGGCCAGTTTTTTAATCGATTATCGTTTGATTCACTCCGCCTTATTCGTTTTTCACTTCCTCATCCGAAAGGTATCCCCATGCTGAAACGATTATTTGTCGTGAGTTTTTTATGTGTCGCTGTGCTACCAGTGACTTTCGCGGCGAATCCATCGGACGATGCGTTGCCTGACTCGCGTCCGAACATCCTCATGATTTTTACGGACGATCACGCGTACCAGTCGATCAGTGCCTACGGTTCGAACCGCAATGGGACGCCGAACATGGGCCGGCTCGCCAACGAAGGGATGCGGTTTACCAACTGCGTTGTTCCCAATTCGCTTTGCGGGCCGTGCCGTGCCGTCATTCAGACGGGCAAATACAGCCACGTCAACGGTTTCATCGACAATAACAGCAAGTTCGACATTTCGCAACAGACCTTTCCGAAACTGCTGCAACAGGCGGGTTATCAAACGGCCATCGTCGGCAAGTGGCATCTCGAATGTGACGCGAGGCCGGGTTACGATTACTCCGAAGTCCTTATCGGTCAAGGGCCGTATTTCAACCCGCCGATGATCAAAAACGGCGAACAGGTCAAACACGAAGGCTACACGACTGAAATCATCACCGGCTTGACGCTCGACTGGCTCGACCATCGTGACAAGAGCAAACCGTTCCTGATGATGTGCCAGCACAAGGCACCGCACCGCGAATGGGACCCAATCAAAAAGCATTATGACAAGTTTGACGGCGTTGTCTTTCCCGAACCGCCGACGCTGTTTGACGATTATTCCGGGCGCGGCCGCGCGGCAATCGAGCAGGACATGACCATTGCCGACACAATGACGCCGCGCGACCTGAAACTCAAGGGAATGCCGGCGAACCTCAACGAAAGCCAGAAGGCGATGTGGCAGGAAATGTTCGCCCCGCGCATCGCTGAGTTTGAGCGGCTGAATCTCGCCGGGGACGACCTGACGCGCTGGAAGTACCAGTGCTATATGCGGGATTATCTCAGTTGCATTGACGCGGTGGACGAAAGCGTCGGACGTGTGTTACAATATCTTGACGACAACGGTCTGACTGACAACACCATCGTCGTGTATGCTTCCGATCAGGGATTTTATCTCGGCGAACACGGCTGGTTTGACAAGCGGTTCATGTTCAACGAGTCGTTCAAAACGCCGTTGCTCGTCCGATGGCCGGGCAAAACGAAACCCGGCAGCGTCAACGATGACATCGTCTCGCTGCTTGATTTGCCCGAAACCTTCCTCGAAGCGGCAGGCGTTGCGATCCCCGATGACATGCAGGGCTTGAGCCTCGTGTCGGTTCTGGAAGGCAAAACCCCCGACGATTGGCGAAAGACGTTTTACTATCATTATTACGAGTACCCTGCCGTTCACATGGTCAAACGTCACGAAGGCGTTTATGACGGCCGATTCAAGCTGATTCATTTTTATAACGACATCGACGAATGGGAACTGTACGACAGCGAAACCGATCCGCTTGAAATGCAAAACGTCATTGCACAACCGCAATACAAGGATGACGTCGTGCGGCTTCGCGCGGAACTCGGACGTCTGCGTCAGGAGCTGAACGTTCCTGACAATGTTGTTGCCACTGATGCGCCGCTGACTCACGCGACGCCCAACCGCCCCTATATCAACCGGCTGCGAACCGTCATCCAGGAACGTGAGGCACGCCAGGCAAAGCAAAAATAACAAGGAGTCACCATGAAACTATCCGTCATTTTGGGGCATCCCAACCCCGGCAGTTACAACCATGCGATTACCGCCTGTGTCTTGAACACGCTGGCCGAAATGGGGCATGAGACATTTTATCACGATTTGTACGCGGAGAATTTCGATCCTGTCCTGCCGCACGAGGAAAT
This sequence comes from Planctomycetaceae bacterium, assembly GCA_009776995.1. GTDB lineage: Bacteria > Planctomycetota > Planctomycetia > Pirellulales > Thermoguttaceae > WRMR01. Next base: position 2,493 of record WRMR01000409.1, read on the forward strand.
CGCCGATGAAGACTTGTTGCCCGAACCGGTCAAGCGGCACATCAACGAGTTGAAACAGGCTGAGGGCATTGTCATCGTGCATCCCAACTGGTGGGGAACGCCGCCGGCCATTCTCAAGGGCTGGATCGACCGTGTTCTGCGCAAGGGCTTCGCCTACAGATTCGACGCGAACGGCCCTGTGCCGTATTTTACCGACAAGATCGTGCAGATTTTCAGCACGTCGAACACGCCGCGCGACGTCGAAATCAACGTCAACGGCGATCCCCTGGAAGGGTTTTGGAAAACGGTCGTGTTCGGACTGTGCGGCAGCAAATCGTTTGAACGCCGCAACTTCGAGTCGATCATTCTGAGTACCCACGAAGAACGTCTCGCCTGGCTTGATGAAGTCCGCAAAACGATCTCGCGACGCTTCATATCCGAATTGCCATAATGAAAAAGTTTCCAAGTGTTCAGGAACTGGTTGGCAAATTCGAGGGCACGACATTCGATGCCCGTGAGTTGGATCAAATCGAAACGATCAGTCAGGAGTTCAGACAGCAACTCATCCAACACGTCCTCGAAGCGGGAAGTGGAATGATGTGGCGGTTTCCAGCAATGCATACATCGCGGCATGAGGCTCGACCGAAGCCGGTGTCCCCACCATCGCAACCTGCGCAGAAAATGACAAAAAAATCGCCGATACAGCGAAAATTTTTCACGCCATTTCGTGAACGGTTGGAAAAATTTCGGCACTTCGTTGTGAAGAAGAACTACCGGGAATGTGGAGTGCTACTTTGTCATCATCGTTCAACGTGAACGACGCGGCCTTCGATGCGGATTTTGCCTTCAGCGAGGAGCTGGATCGCTTCAGGGTAGGCCACCCGCTCGATTTCAAAGACGCGGTCATTGAGCGAACTGACCGTATCGGTTTCCGAAACCTCGACCACTTTCTGCAAAATGACCGGGCCATGATCGTATTCGTTATCAACGAAATGAACCGTGCAACCGGTCACCTTGGCCCCGTAAAGCAAAACGGCCTGATGAACATAATCGCCAAAATATCCCTTTCCGGCAAACGCGGGTATTAAGGACGGGTGAATATTCAAGACGCGGTTTTTGTACGATTCCGGGATCGCCAGCAACTTGATATATCCGGCCAAAACAACATAATCGACATCGGCCTCGTCGCAATGGTGAAAAATCGCCTGGCTGAACGTGTCACGGGAATCATGATCTTTCTGCTCGACAATCTGAATGGGGATATTGGCCTGTTCCGCATACTGCAATCCTTTCGCCTGCGGCGTGCTGGCAATCACCAACCGGATGTCAGCCGCAAGCGTTCCGGCTTCGATCCGTCCCAACAGGTTTTTCAGCGTTCGCCCTGTCCCGGAAATCATCACGGCCAGCGAAATACGTTTTTTCGGTTTTGACGAAAATGACATCGAAACGGCCTCAATTGTACACAGTCCTTTTCATCACGAAGATTGACACATCCCCAAGTGTCCACAGAAAAGACAGACAGTTTTTTGAAAAACATATATTAGACTTGTTCGGAAACCCAGAAATGTAATTGCCCATTTTTCCAAAAATCAACAACATGGGTAGTTTGGGTAGAAATCTATTGAGTTTCCGAATAAGTCTATTGAAATTCTGCTTTATTTGTTACGAAAATGCCCTTGAAAAACCTTCGTGTTTTTTCTTCTCTTCAATGTAAAAAAATATGGAAAAAGTCGTCAGGAAACAAAAAACGGAGAGGACAGGATTTGAACCTGCGGAGCCCTTACGAGCTCACGGGTTTAGCAAACCCGCGCATTAGACCACTCTGCCACCTCTCCAGTCGAAAGTATGCTCTATTGTACCTTTTTCCACCAAGAAAACAAGAGGGGGAAAAGACAGCTTGGAAATAAATAGCAATATTGGATTTTCTGGTAGCCCTTGATATTATTCTTGGTTCATCCCCGGTTTCAGGTTGACACTCTTTTGGTACTCGTATTTTTTTGGCGAGAACCGCGACAACCGTTGCGAAACACACGAAAAATCGGGCTTACCACCATGACAACGCACGTAAGGTCACTATAATTCAAGAAATGGGGATA
>WRMR01000410.1 GCA_009776995.1 Planctomycetaceae bacterium
TCCCTACAACCCTTGCCTTTCCTCGCCGTTCTTTGATCCGGTGTGGATGTTCGGACTCGAAAAATTTGACATTGTCATCGGCAATCCGCCGTATATTGAGTCGCGCAGTGCGAGCATTTCCGCAGAAAAAAAGGCGGCTTATCAACACCAGGTTCAAAGCGATTTTGGCGATCTTTCGCGGTATATCACGAAAGGTTCGGATTTGCTTGTCTATTTTTTTGCCCGCGCCACGGCATTGCTTTCGGAAAAAGGAATCGGGATGCTCATTGTGCAAAACGGCTGGCTCAATACGGATTATGGGGCAAAATTGTCGCAATTTCTTGTGAAAACGCTACAATATGGGAAAGTCATCGACAGCCCTTTTCGGCATTTTGACCGTGTCAGTGCCAATGTGAATACCGTCATTACACAGTTCCAAAAACAATCGGATGAAAAAAAGATCGTCTTCACTTCGATGCAAAGGAAAAAGGCGAAAATCGTGACCCGGAAAGGCAAGTCGTTTGATTTGGACAACAGCATCCTGGCCGACATGAAATGGGGAATGATTCTCGCAACCGACAAGGATGTGTTCACCATCATCAAAAAAGTCATGGCAAAAGGAAAAACCCTCGATCAATCCTTTTACTCCATTGGACAAGGCATCAACGTCAAACAAAATCTTTTTATTCCAAAACATGAAAAACAAAACATCGGGCAAAAAACCAATGCCATCAATGCCGTGTACAAGGAATACAGGTACTCCTACTCGCGGTTTTCCCACTTCCTCTATCATTTTTTCATGCCGAACGAAACCGATATACAATTTTTGAAAACCATCCATGCGGCGGAATTCGATAACGGTCAACGCAAATATCCTTCCATCATCATGCCGCGCGGAATTGGTTCCGTGCATTTTGCGGGTTTGCTGAACGGCAAAGCGTTGTCCAACAGTTTTGTTGATGTGTATGTGAACTCACCCGATGAGGAAAAAAAACTCAACATTTGGCTGTTATGCAACTCCAGCTTGTTTTTTCTCTATCGTGAACTTTCCGGCAGAAAGAATTTAGGCGGCGGGTTGCTGAAATCCGAAGCGGCGGACATCAAACTGTTTCCGCTCTATTTTCCGATCACCAGACGAAAAACGATTCTTTCCATCTTGAAGAAAATGGGCAAACCCTGTCCTTTGCACGAACGACTGGAGTCGGATGTTCAGAAAACCATTGATCGATTGGTGTTTTCCTACTTTCGAATTTCCCCAAAATTTCAATCACGAATACGAAGCGAACTTTTGCGTTTGTATCATTTTCGCCTTGAAAAAGCAAAAAACTGACCCCGCAATCTTACGATTGCGGCACTGAATGATTGCGATAAAGCATAGATACGATAAGAAGAGACGAAGAACATAGTTTATGAACCGTGAAGACCAGGCAAAATTTATGGGCGAGTTGCCCGTCGGGCAATTGCTCCTGCGCTTTTCCGTGCCGGCTGTGACGGGGATGCTTGTCAACACGTCCTACGGAGTCATTGACCTGATCTTCGTCAACAACGTGTTCGGTGAAAACGCGCTGGCCGCCGTTGCGCTGACCGTTCCCATCATGCTGATTATGCTCTCGGCGGCCATGATGATCGGAATCGGAACCAACACGCTGCTTTCGATTCGTCTGGGACAAAACCGCATTGACGAGGCCGAACGGCTGATGGGCGTCGCCTTGTGTCTCTATCTCCTGGTCACGGTACTCTTTACTGTGTTCGGGCTGGTTTACATTGAAGAACTGTTACGGTTTTTTGGTGCCACGGAAGTCACGTTACCATTGGCCAAACGCTTCCTTCGCGTTATTATTTTCGGCACGTTTTTTAACCAGGTGTCGTTCGGCATCAACAGTTTCCTGCGCAGCGAAGGCAAAGTCCATATCGCCATGATCACACTGATCATCTCGGCGGCTGTCAATATCGTGTTGACATGGTTTTTTCTTTTCATCCTCAAAACGGGCATCGAAGGCCCGGCCTTTGCCAATGTCATTTCCCAGGCTGTATCGTCCATTTGGATTGCATGGTATTATTTGTCCGGCCGCACACTGCTCCGTTGGCGACTGAAATACATCCGGTTCCATTTTGCCCGTGCCGGACTGATTTGCCATACGGGTTTGGCCCCCTGCCTGATGAACCTGGTCGCCTGCCTGATCATTGCGCTCATCAATCACCAGTTTCTGCGTTACGCAGACGCGGAGCAATGGACCGGTGAAAACGGGATTGCCACGATGAGAATCTGCGTGTCGATGTTCCAGCTCATTTTTGCGGTGGTCCTCGGTATCAGTCAGGGCGGGCAACCGGTCGTCGGTTACAACATCGGCGCGCAAAAGTATCCGCGAGTGGCCAAAACGTTCGCCCTGATGCTGGGCGTTGTCTTTCTGCTGGGGTCGGCCTACACGCTGGTTGTGCTGTTGTTTCCGCACTGGGTGTTGTATCCCTTCCTGCGCAACACGCCCGACCTGGCCCCGTTGGCCGAACGTGCCGTTTTTATTTTCATGTTACTGGTTCCATGCGTTGGCATGACGATCATCACGACGAACTACTTTCAAGCAACCGGTCGCGGCCTCATCGCGCTCATGCTGACGATGATCCGGCAGGTCGTGATTCTGATTCCGCTGTACTGCATCCTGCCGCATTATTTCGGTTTCGATGGCATCTGGGTTGCCACGCCCGTCTCAGACGGCATTGCAACGGCAATCGCCGCTTGCCTTGCCGTGTACGAGTTTCGGCGTTTAAGGCGGTTGAGTGCATCGGTGCCTTGAGATCAGGTTTTCGCCGGAAAGTTTTCGCCTCAATTTTGAAAAGACGCCACGACGAAACAGCGACCGGCAACCCGCCTTTGGCTGGTCATTGCGATACGCTTCGTTAGAGGTTTGTGCGTCCATCTGGTCATTTCGGCATTTTGACATATAATCAATTCTGCGAAGTCTTGGTAGAGATACCGTTTCACAGATTTGTTACACGGAAAATGTACAAAATTAAATCCCGAAGCACTACAATATTAACTGTACGTACCGAACAGACGGTTGCCATTGGCGGAGACGGCCAGGTGACGCTCGGCAATTCGATTATGAAGGCCGACGCCTGCAAAATCCGTAAACTGCTTGACGGTAAGGTGATAACAGGGTTTGCCGGTTCGACGGCGGATGCCTTTGCCCTGCTGGAGCGGTTCGAGGTCAAGCTGAAAGATTACCCGTCGAATGTTGCCCGTGCGGCGACTGAACTGGCTAAAGAATGGCGGACTGATCGCGTTTTGCGCAGACTCGAAGCGATGATGATCGTCGTGGACTGCCGCCAGACCTTTCTGCTGACCGGGAATGGCGACGTCATTCAACCAACGGATGGGATTCTCGCCATCGGTTCGGGTGGGAACTATGCGATGGCGGCGGCCAAAGCCCTTGTACAGAACACACAGTTGACCGCATCGGAAGTCGTGCAAAAATCGCTGGTGATTGCGTCCGAGATTGACATTTATACAAATAATCATCTTGTGCTGGAGGAATTGCAGTGCATGAAATGACACTGCGGGAAATTGTTACTGAAGGGAACTGGCGAAAAACTCAATTTCCTTCTTCCTGGAGCAGGTTTTCAATAATGACCCAAGCCATGCTGTCCGGGCGATTGGGGTTCGAATTATGATCCGCAATCACTTCTTTGTAATAAAGATTGTACTCGTTCACATTTCCCATCATTTTGGCGACCCAGGCAAGGCCGGCCCGACCAAATCGCACCAGATCGGCGTAGGACGATGGCGGCAGACCGGCCAGATCAGAAAACCAGTCTTTTGCCTGCTCCGGCATACGATTCCTGTAATAATACCAGGCGATTTGCTGCTTGGCCATCACGGTCATTTGCGGATCATTCCATGAAATGACACTTTTCCAGGCACGTGGCGTTTGCAACTGTGTGGCCAAGGCCCACTGCGCGTAAACGCTTTGTTGCTCTGGAATCTCCTCCAGGGATTGTCCTTCGAAGCCCAGGACTTTTTCCGGTTTGTCCTGCTGACCACCGACGACCGCCCCGACAAAAAACAACAAACACCCGATCAGCAAAACCGGCCACAAACGGCGGCGTTTTTTTGCCAGTCCTGTTTCAAAAACCATCGTCGCCTGCAATTTGTCGGTCAGCGCGTTGAGTGACAAATCGACGACATCCAGCGGTAGTGCCTCCCAATCGGCCAACGTTTCGGAAAATTCCGTGTTACTGAAAAATTTTGTGTGCAACTGCTTCATTTCGAGTTTGAGTTGCCGCACCGAGTGGAAGCGGTCGCCGGGTGACTTGGCCATCATGCGATGCACGATTCGCGCCATGGCCGGCGGGATGTCGGGGCGGACCGTTTCAAGCATTTCCGCTTCTTTTTTCAAGTGTTGCAGGGCAACACTCAGAGCCGTATCCCCCCGAAATGGCGGGTGACCGGCCAGCATGTGGTAACCGGTGATGCCAAGCGAATAAATGTCACTGCGATGGTCGAGCGGCTTGGCCTCGGCTTGTTCAGGACTCATATAAAGTGGCGTAACCAGAGTGACAACCACCTTTGTCAACTGCAAA
>WRMR01000411.1 GCA_009776995.1 Planctomycetaceae bacterium
CGCGACAGTCGTTTCGGACAAGGAAGCGAACTACAACGACCCGACCGGCTACATGCCCAAGCTGGAATCTGCCTGGTCGCAACCGTATTATGTGAAATAAGGCTTTCACCGGATATTTTTCCAAGGGGCGGCCACACTGTGACCGCCGTGTTCTGAACCGCAATCGTAAGATTGCGTTGTTCGTCGGAAAAGAAAATGATCGAAAATGATCCAATGTTACTACAGCAAGGAAACTCGCCATGGTTGCCAAGTCGGGACGACGCTGGGCAATTGGTTGCGGTGGATTATGGTGTGGCTGGTTGCGGTTGCCGATTGTCGGAATGGCGATACAAAACCCGGCGAACATACCATCACCCCCAGTGAAGCAACGATCAAATTTGCCAACATCGCACTGCTGATGTGACGACTCGCGCCAAACAAAAACGCCAATGTTTTGCGTCAAAAATCCGGCAAAGACGTGAACGGTAACTTTTCGTATAACGCCCGGAAGACCGGTTCACCGTGTAGCCGTGTGCGCCGCTCGAAGTGTGTCCGGTAGTCGAAATCATGTTCGGCAACATGTTCGACAATCCCGATCGGACCGTCAAATCCCGGCACATGAGCGATGCACTGCCGGCCAGCAAGAAAATATTCCTCAACATCAGTCCAGAAATGCAACTTGCCGGCAGGAATCAGTTTTTGATGGATCAACCTGATGACCGGTTCGCAGACGATGCGTCGTTTTCTGTGCCTGCGTTTCCACCACGGGTCAGGAAAATAAATATGCACCGCCGCAAGTGACTGATCGGGAATTTTGTTCTGCAATACCGCTTGCGCATCGCCGCAAACCATCATCGCGTTGGTCAGTTGCTTTTTCGCGATCAGTATCGCGCAATGTTTGGCGTACTTTTGCGAGATTTCAATGCCGAGAAAATCGTGTTCCGGTTGAACCGTTGCCGCTTGGGTAATAAAAAGTCCGCGACCGGAACCGATTTCCAATTCAAGCGGAGCTTGTCGCCCGAATAATGTCTGCGAATCCCACGGTTGTGGCAAGTTGTCCGGCAACAAGGCATTCACTTCGGACGGTAGATGGGTCAATGCGACTTGATGAGAGCGTTTTCTCATGAGGAAAGGAAAGCAGTAAGAGAATAGGATCATCTCTTCGGAACAGGCACACAACCACTGTCAATGGCCAATTGTCAGGTTGAGCGGCACGCCTTTGATGACCCCTTCGCAAACCGGTTCGTTCTTGACAAGTCCGATAAATCTGGCTGTAATCAAAATTTTTCGAACCGTGATGAGTTTGGCCTGCATCACCAGCCGATCACCGGGCCGAACCATTCCGCGAAAGCGCACCTGGTCGAGTCCGGCAAAGCCCATTGTGCATGATTCGTCCATCAATCGGTTTTTTGTCGAAAAATAACTCGACAATTGGGCAGCCACTTCGCACATGATCACCCCTGGCATCAGGGCAAAACCAGGCATGTGGCCCGCAACCCAAAACTCTTTTTCGGTAATGTCTTTATAACCGACACAGGCGATATCGTCGAAATTTTCATAGACAATCGCAGTCAACTGCTCCATTTCGAAGCGTTGTTTGTTATACTTTCGAATTTCGTCAATCCCGGCCAATGGCACATTCAAGTCATAAGACGAAGGGTCGACGAGCAATTCTTTTTTACCCAATCTCCGACTCCGAAACTGTCTATTCAATAAAAAAGTAATTTGCACAAAATGAGATAATTGCACAAATCAATCATAGGGAAGGAACAATAAATACAAACCAATTAGGTTTTGACTTTTTGCCTTTTCGCTTTTCGCATCCTGGAGCTTGCGGGTCGTTTGCCGTGATTGGCCTTTTTTAATTTGTGTTGCGGTTTTGCCATTTGAGAACCAATTTCAATAGCTACGATATAACTTATTAGGTGCCTTAGGTTTACTGTCTCAGAATGAAATTCTGTATCTAACGCCCCACCATTGAATATTGGATTATACACCCATGTCGTGAAATGAAAAGCCCCCGAATCAAGGGTGGAGTAAAAAATTCTGGCAGTTCAGGTTGGCGAATTCCAGTACGCTTTCCATTGGTTTCCGTAGAGATATGGCGCAGAGTATGGGCTTCCCATGGCAGCCGGGAATGGGACGCAGGGCAGTGACCGGATCGTTCAGGCAATATCACGTTGCTTCCGCGCTGGCGGACTTGCCGGAGCGTCATCATCAGCACGATTTTTTTGATTCAACAACTCCGTCGTCAGGAACCACGCGGCCAACATACTTAACGCAACATGTTGATGCCAGCCCGTCCAATTGCGAACCTGGTAATCCGCCAAACCGCATTCGCTTTTCGCACGGCGGAGGTTTTCCTCAATGCGATACGCCTGCTTGATCACACGCGCATATTCATACAAGTCGGCCGGTTCATTGCTCCAGGACAGATAATAATCACAGCGAGGTCTGCCGTTGTCCTCCCGCCACTTGCTCACGATCAACGTCTCCTGATCGCCGGTTTCATTGTCAATCTTCACACGAACGCGGCACGTCATCAGCTTCATCGTCAACCAGCCTTTGTGGTCCTGCCGCAACTTAACCGTGTTCCATTTTTTCGCCGGAATATTTTTCATCCATTCATTCATGCTGACGAAATCACGCTCGTGTTTTTCTCCGCAATGGATGCAAACCCTGATCCGCGTGTCCAAATCCATGATCATCATATTTGAAGGTGCCGCAAACATGTACGGTTCATTTTGCGTCCGCAGTTTACGGCGAAGCCACGGTGCTTTTCCCATTTCGACATGGCCTGTGATCCACTTGTGCGGCAACTTTTTCCCACGGCCGTTAATCATTTCCCATGCTTGTTGATGACGGTTTTTTTTCACTTGATGTTGTTTGGGAATGCTTGCTTTGGCGCATCGTGTTTTATTGTTAATCCATTCCTCAGGCAGATAGAGCCGCCGGTCGGCCAACGCCAGTTTGTCTCTGCCTGAATAGGCAAGAAACGTTGCGAGTTGACAGTTTTCCGTCTTGCCCGGGCGGCCGCACCCTTGACGGTGAACGCCGGCGTATTCTTTGCCTTTCCTGGGAAACGAGGCCGGCACAAGAATCAGAATACCATCGCCTTCACCGATGACGCCGGCGATTTCTTCGGTCAACTTGTCGAGAACGACTTCGTCATTCCAGACGCTCTGTCCGATGAATTTCTGAAGCTCCTGACGATCCGTGCCATGGAATCCGGCGATGGACTCAATATTGTTTTGCTCCGTGCCGGACAAAAGCTCCCGTAGATAATCACGCGACTGAGGCCGCTCAGACCGTGCGTGAAGATGACTGAGGAACGGCGAGACAAACTCATCAAACCGATGCAACACCGGCGGGGAGCTGCACGCAAAAGCATAACTGATCCAAAAGAAATACCTGGCCTGAAGTTGGGCAAAGACTTTGGGCAACCAGGGATTCTCTTCCCAGCTTTTCGTCCAGGGATCATGGAGCAATGCCCTTAACATATCCATCACGATTTTTTCAATCCAGGCGATCAGGTGGCCGGGGTTTTGATCCATCTCTCCCAAACGGGTGTATTCCATGGCAAATGAGTATCCAACGCGTGCAAAAACATCCGTAAAACCCTCGATATCATTGTATGGGATCATTCCCTTGTGTTTCAGATGAGACAGGAAATCATGCCAACCCCGTCTTGTTTCCTGATAAGACGTGCCAAAAATGATTTTTGCCGCTTTGACATTACAACGTTGTTCATTAAGAAGTGTTCGCATCACTTGACGCAACAAACCGGTTTCCTCATCGAACACCAAAGCCGTCTTTGGGGGGCCGGCCGGCGGGGCGTCATGGAAATCCAATTGCTGCACATGCTCATGAAGCTTGTTGAGTTGGCGCGAGAAAACCTGAAAGACGTCTTCGAGAATAGCTTCTTTGGACGGATAGTGATTATAAACCGACGGCACTTTCACATCCGCTTCATCCGCAATGTCACGCACGCTGACATTGCAGTAAAAATTCCGGGAAAACAACTTGCTTGCCGCGAGGAAGATTTTTCTCTTGGTTTCCGGGTAGGTATTCGTGCTCATTTCTATGGTGTCCTGTCATCACTGTTTTTGTGTGGTTCAGTGGGAAGTCGATCACGTTCTTTTGGTGTGACACACGATGCGCGCTGAAAGAAAAACTGCCGCAGTACGGCATATATACTACCATCATTATCATATCGGTTACGATTATGAATGGAGCGAAATTGAAATCCACATAATCAAGAAAATCAAATGATTTGTGAACCGTTTCAGGAATATAAGTGGAATAAGTGGAAATAAGTGCGCTAATGAACGACCGCGAACAGCTACGATAATCATATTAATGATATTATCATTAATCATGCAAATTTCAAATTTCAAAGTGCAGAATGCAGAATGCAGAATGCAGAATGCAGAATGCAGAGTGCAGAGTGCAGAGTGCAGAGTGCAGAGTGCAGAGTGCAGAGTGCAGAGTGCAGAGTGCAGAGTGCAGAGTGCAGAGTGCAGAGTGCAGAGTGCAGAGTGCAGAG
>WRMR01000412.1 GCA_009776995.1 Planctomycetaceae bacterium
AGTTGCCACCCCGGAGCAGGCCGAAGAAGTGCATGGCGTAACACGGGCTTTAATTGCCGAACGTTATGGGAACGAAGTTGCCGAAGTCGTGCGTATTCAATATGGCGGCAGCGTCAAGGCCGAAAACTCAAAAGACATCCTGTTCAAACCGAATGTCGATGGCGCATTGGTCGGCGGCGCATCGCTGAAAGTCGATTCGTTCATGGGCATCATCAACGGTGTCAAATAGTTCGGTCGTACCAGACCGGGTATGGTCCGATTAGCAAGAGGGTAATAAGTATTATGTGGCCATTTATTATTGCGAGCTTGATGTCTTTGCTCTGTACGTTTTTGATTTTGCTGATCCTGATTCAGCGAGGTAAAGGCGGTGGTTTGGCCGGAGCGTTCGGCGGAATGGGCGGTCAGAGTGCCTTCGGAACCAAAGCCGGCGACACATTTATGCGGATCACGATTGTTGCCGCAGCGGTCTGGTTCGTGTTTTGTATTCTGATCCACATCGGGGCAAAGCCATCGGGTACACAAGACAGCGGTTTGTTCCGGGATCAGAAACCTGCCGTCACTTCGAACGACACGGAAAGTAGTGAATAACGAATAGTGAATGGTTGACAACTGAAACTTTTGTGGCAGTTCAGCGTATTTTCAGATTGGAATGACACAAATGTTTTGCATTTCTATGGGATACAAAACAAACTATTTCATAAAATCGTTATCAATTTTTCACGATTCACTTATTGAAAGGTGTATCCCTTGTTGCTCAGTATGACCGGATTCGGGAGTGCGGCACTTCGGCGGGACGGCATCAATGTGTCTGTCGAAATCAAGGCCGTCAATAACCGCTACCTGAAAATCTCCCTGCGAACAACGGACGGTTACGCCTCACTGGAGCCGGGGATCGAAAACCTGCTTCGCGAATCCCTGCGACGCGGGACAATCACCGTGCATGTGCGAATCGTCCGGCAAGAGAATGCGTCCGATTATGAAATCAGTGAGCAAGTTTTGTCGCACTACGTGATGCAACTCCGCGAACTAAACGTCAGACTGGGTATTGAAACGCCAATGGAACCATCTCATCTTTTGACTCTTCCGGGCGTGATCAAAGATACGCTTGCCCCGGATGACAAGGCGGGAACAGTTTGGCCGATCCTCGAAGAGGCCGTTGTGCAGGCCATCCATGAATTGCAAACCATGCGGCGCAAGGAAGGTGGCTCGATGGTGGCCGACCTTCGGGAAAACAGCCGCCTGTTGATGGAGTCTATTGTCCGGGTCGGGCAATGGGTTCCTCGTGTTGCCGAACAGTATCGCGCGAAGCTCAATGAACGAATCGGTCGCGTTATGGCCGAACATCATTTGACGCTTGACCCCGCCGATTTGGTGCGTGAAGTGGCATTATTTGCCGACCGATCGGACATTTCCGAAGAAATCGTGCGATTTCGCAGCCACCTGACGCAGTTTGACGGCATCATTGCAGAAACCGATCCGAAAGACGGTTGCGGACGGCGACTGGATTTTCTCACGCAGGAAATGTTCCGCGAAGTCAACACCATCGGCTCCAAGGCCAACGATTCGGACATCACAAAAGAGGTCGTCGAGTTGAAAGCGGTCATTGAACGAATTCGTGAAATGGTGCAGAATATTGAATAATTTTTTGCCGGAGAAAACACGGAAATACAGGAAATGATTGATTCCGTGTTTCAACCGTGCCAATCCGCAACAGATCAATCACAAGGACACGGGCGAGTGGTGGTGAATGGCAAAGGACGGATCATCGTGGTGTCCGGGCCTTCCGGGGTTGGAAAGGGAACGCTCCTGCGGGAAGTGTTGCAAATTTCCGAATTGCCGCTTGTGTTAAGCGTTTCAGCAACAACCCGTCCCCCGCGACCAGGCGAAACAAACGGCGTCGAGTATTATTTCCTCACGCCGGACGAATTTCACCAAAAACGCAAAAACGGCGAGTTCCTCGAGTGTTTCGAAGTGTTTCACGGCGGACATTGGTACGGGACGTTGCATCAGGAGGTTGAATCAAAGCGCGATGCGGGCAAGTGGGTTGTCCTCGAAATTGATGTGCAGGGCGGCTTGGCTGTGCAAGAACGGTTTCCCGACTCGGTGATGATTTTTATTCGCCCGAAAGATCGGGACGTCCTCAAGGAGCGGCTCGCCCAACGCGGAACCGAATCGCCGGAATCGGCGGAAATCCGGTTGAAACAGGCGATTGCGGAACTCGACCTGGCCGAACGTTACACGCACCAGGTGGTCAATGACGACTTGGCCGCCGCTGCCCGTGAGTTATGCGACATACTGGAATCGCTTATTTGATTGTCCATTCGACAGGAACGAATTTATGATAGAAGAACTCAAAGAAGAAAGATTGATCAAAAAAGTCGGCGGACGTTTCAAGCTGTCGGCTCTCATTCAAAAGCGGCTGGTTTATCTGAACAAGGGCGCAAGATCGTTTTTAGCCAATATTGAGACGGGGAAAATGGACAAGCTTTCCATTGTCATTCAGGAGATCATCGAAGACAAGATTTACCTTGATATGGAAGGCAACCTGCAAACGACGCACCCCGGCGGGCTGGATTTGGGAATGCTCGATTCGGATTTCGGTGACGCCGGGATGTAGAAAATGGAAACCAAACATGCAAGGGCGTGAAATACTCCTCGGCGTGACAGGCGGCATCGCGGCGTATAAGGCGGCGATCTTGGCGAGCAAGCTCGTGCAGGCCGGGGCGGGTGTTTCTGTGATCATGACCCGTTCAGCCACTGAATTGGTCGGGCCACGTACCTTCGAGGCACTGACAGGGCGTTATGTCCGCTCGGAAGTGTTCGACGCAACGAAAATCCACGCGCATATCGAGTTGGCACGCAATGCCGAACTGCTGTGTATCGCGCCGGCCACGGCGAATATCCTCGGCAAGCTGGCCTGTGGCATCGCGGATGATTTGCTCAGTACGGTTTCCCTTTCCTTTCGCGGACCGGTCGTTGTTGCCCCCGCGATGAATTGTGAAATGTGGGAAAAAAAAGCCGTGCAACGCAATGTCGCACAATTACGGTCCGATGGTGTGGTGTTTGTCGGCCCCGAATCCGGGCGGCTCAGTTGTGGCGAAGTGGGCTTGGGACGTATGGCGGAACCGGAACAAATCATGCAGGCCATCCAAACGGCATGGGCATGATTCCGACACGGCCATAAGCTGGGGTGTAGTAAAAACCTCTTGAGCGGTTGGTCAAGTTAGCTTCAACCGGCGGTTTTGAGTTTTCACCTCCTTTGATTTTTGGGGAATCAGCCATGAGCCACGATGTCGCCAAAACACTTTGGCTCATCCCCTGTTTCGGACTGATATTTCCCACAGTTTTGGGCCGACCTTTTCAAAGTCAGTTGGACGCATTATGTCGTTTATGTCATCGAAGAGCACCGCATCGAAGCCGTCATTTCAGGCAGTTGGCGAAAAGTCAATGTCAACGGACATTTTTGTGACAATATTCAATCTTCCGGTATGGAACCATGGAAAAAGCCGTTTCACCGAATGCAAGGGAATTTCATCACCGATTTGTTGAATGACGGCTACGGGATTCATACCGTTGCGGAATGGTCGGGAAATTCACCTCGAATCATTCTGGAACACTACGTCCGCATTTTACCAAGCGATTTTGCCCGTGCAAGTGTGACACTGCCGAGAAACGAATTGCAGTCTCTTTTGAAAAATAAGGAGTTACACCAGGAAAAATGTGTGACAAAAAGTGTGATACAAGAGGGAAAACGTGGCGCATTAAACGCAACAAGTAACAAAAATCCCTTGTTTTCCCGCACCTCGCGTAAGGGAAAACAAGGGATAACATGGTCAGCGGATGGAGAGGGATTCGATGAAAATTCTTTAACCTGTTATTTTGAAAGTGAATACAGCGAAACGGCAAATCCCCATTGCGCGAAAACATGCGAGTTTTCTGAAATCGCTGATTTCACCCCCGATGATCGGGAATCTCTCGAAACGATCTTTTCTCTTTGGTCGGGGTTGACGCCGGAAATGAAAAGTGGGTTTCTTCACATGATCGAGGCGGCGGCAAAGGTGTACACTGGGCGGTAGCAAATATTGCAGGGCAGGCATCACAAGGGGGTGCGGTTTTCATACTCTTTTTGGTAACAAACAAAACTCCGTCCAGTGACGGGATCGTTTGCAGTTAGTCAACCCCGATCAAAGTAGTACCGACAAGGGGGGGACTGTCCTGCCCGGAAAAACAGGCACTTTGTGCGTCTTGCATGATTCTTTCCGGCTGGTAAAATTCTCCTGTTGTCGGTGGCCACCTGCAAAGTTTCTTGGGTAGCGGGGTAATTGCCGCGTGCCTGTTGTTTCGAGAGTCATGATCCGTTTTCGAGACAATGGGCAGCCCATCTTTTCAACAAAGATCATATCTATGAAAGAGTATTACGCGACACTGTGCGAGTTGTACCCGGAACACAATTTCAGTAGTTCCCAAGAAAGGTTCCCGCATAAAAAATTGGTATAGACAAGCCCAAAGTTTTT
>WRMR01000413.1 GCA_009776995.1 Planctomycetaceae bacterium
GTGACACTTCTAAGTTTGCATGGCTCCAATGGTCGTCCGTCTCATCGTAACTTACATTTGGATAACCCCACACAGTATCTATTCCAACATTTGAAGTAAACTTGACATATCCTGTCATTAAACCTTCCATCCAAGTTTTCTCTTCTAATGTATGAACTGAATAAACTTTGTCACCTTTACATCTGAGTCTGAATTTTATTTTGGCAAACCATTGTTCACTAACATTATTCCATGTGTATGCTTGTTGATTAACAAGATAAAGAGGAATAGAAGAGTAATTTACCCACCAAGGGATATAGTCTTGACGGTAACCATATATGAATTGTGCGAACCAAAGATCAAGTTCCCTATCAGCATAAGTTATACACTGAGATTCTTTGCCGTAGATGTCAATATAAAAAATCGAATTGTTATTAGCATAACAGTAACAATTCCAAGACCTACCCTCAAACCCAATGGGGTCTTCCGAAATCCACCGTCCGACTTCGGCATCATACCATCTGTTGATATTCCACTGCAAACCGGTCACAGCATCGAACATCTTTCCGGTATAGCCGAAGATGCAATCGAATTTGCCGGTTGCTCTGGTGACTTTACCGAAAGCGTTGTATTCGCGGTGAGCAACAACTTTCCCGTTAGTATCAACGATGTCACGAACCGAATTGAGGTGATCGCCAAGCGTCCAAGCATTATCTGTCGCAAGCAACTCATCCTGATTCGCTCCCCACAAGTAACGATGAACGATCTTATTGTTCTTCAACGAAGCGACAATCTGCCAGCCATCATGGACGAAAAACTCGTCATTACGCCGCGTCATGCGATTCATGTAGTCATACGTGTATGCAACCACTTCTTTCGGCAAATCAACCCGCACCAAACGATTCCGATGATCCCAAACATACTTGGTCGATTCCCCGGTCGCAAGTGACGTTTTTGCAACCCTGTTACCTTCATCATCATATTTATAGCGGAACGTTCCGTCACTTGTCAAGTGGTTATTCGCAGAATTATCAAATTTTTCAGAAATTCTGTTGCCGTTGGCATCGTATTTGTATAACTCATTGTTTTGAAAAGAGTTATAATCCGCCGAAACAAGCTGCGAAGTCTTGTCATAACCGTATTCCGCCGACTTTTCTTTCTCGTCACCGAGATACGTAAAGTCAAAACCCGTGATCCGATTGGCAGCATCCCAGCCAAATACGTAATCTGCGAAAACTTTACTATCGTTGGTGTGTGCCAGATTTGTCAAGCGTCCCATGCCGTCATAGTTGTAAAGTGTGTCGAAGACCTTGTTGCCTCCGACAGAGACGCTTGTCAATGTTCTCTGCCCGGACGCATTGTAAGAATACTCCACCTGCTTTTCGTTTTGCGCAATGCCAATGACCTTGTTGAGAGCATCATACTCATACCGAGTAACAAAATCAACAGCATCACCGATTTTTGCTGACATTTGCTTGCGACGATTCATTTCATCAAACACATTCGCAAGCGTAATCGACGTTCCCAAACCGGCAAATTCAAATAACGTTTGCGTGTTGCGGTCGAGTTCATCATAGTCGAGCGTTTGAACGCCGCTGGAATCCTTCACACTTTGCAACTTACCTTGCGCATCAAATTGATACGCAATGGTCTCCACGAGTTTACCGTCCATATCAAACCATTTCTCGACCGTCGGTCGTCCAAAATCGTTGTACTCAAATTCAATGACGCGACCATTACGGTCAGTCTTGCGAATGGGGAGTCTTCCTTCGTATTCGAACTTGCGCGTCTTGCCGAGGGCGTTGGTCTCTTCGATCATCCGCCCGGCCTCGTCGTAAACGTAAGACGTGACGTTGCCCACCGGGTCTTTGAGCGACAGCATCTTGCCATTGATGTCGTAAGTAAACTCTGTGCGCCCGCCTTCCGCATCAATCACCGCCGCACGACGACCGAAGGCATCGTACTCAACGCTCGTCGCATTGCCGAGCGGGTCGATTTCCTGCACGACCTGGCCGAGGGCGTTGTAAAACGTCCTGCGAACCGGGTTCTTTTCGGTCGGACTCGGCTGCGGGAAGATTACTTCGACGCGGCGACCGAGATTGTCATAGACAAACCGCGTGGCACGTCCCATTGCGTCACGTTGTGCGATGAGTTCACCGATACGGTTGTAGCTCCTTTCGGTGCGGTTGCCGAGCGCGTCGATGCTTGCAATCGCGCGACCGAAGATGTCGCTGATGCTTTGCGACGTGTTGCCGAGCGTGTCGGTTTGCGTGGTCACGCCGCGAAGCGTATCCGTTTGCGAGCGCGTTTCACGCACGAGTTTGCGACCAGCCATTTTGCCGCCGGCGTTTTGGCCGTCCGCGATGAATTGCGATTCCTTGATACGCCGTCGCGTGGCGTCGTAAGCGAAGGTCGTCGTTCGCCCCGCCGCATCGATCTGAGCGGCATCAAGGCCGGTTTTGTTGTCATAAACTCTTCGCGTCACCAAGCCCGTACCCGGCACAACCTTGTCACGCTCGAACGGCTTGCCGCCGTTGGTGCCGAATTGACCGTTGGCGATTGCGCGTCCCATCGGGTCGTACCACGCGGCGGTGAACTGCTTCCGCGAGAAATCCTTTTTCGACGTGGCACTCAACTCGGTCGTGACCGTCGCGATGATGTTGCCCGCGTTGTCGTAAACCTGCTCGCTTGTTTGCAACTCTTCGCCCGTTTTGTTGAGCACCGCCGAACGCACGGCACGTCCCAGCGAATCGTAACTCGTGACGTTCGTGAGGCATTGACACGCACTCTGCGACTTGACCCGGCGGCCTTTTGCATCGAACCATATCAGTGACTTCGCCGTCTCGACAACTTCACCCGTTTTCGGGTCAACGGCGGATTTGCTCTGCCGCCACACCTGACCCTGTGGCGTGTAACAGGTCTCCGAACCTGCGATCCAGCGGCTTTCGAGAGCGTCGTTGACAAACTGCTCCGTCTTCACGACGCGACCAAGGTTATCGAAGCTGTTCCGCGTCGAAAGCGATTGTCCGTTCGCATCCTCTTCGCCGAAGGTTTCGATGAGCCGGCCACGCCAGTCATACACGTTTTCGGTGATCCGCGTTTTTTCGTCATCGACATGCTGAACGACGATACGCGGCTTCGCCCCCTGACCCGCACAGGTCGGGCAAGCACCTTCACCGCCGTAAATCATTTCGGTCATGAGGACAAGCCCCGACTCGTCGGCACCCTGCCGGATTTCCACCGCGTGACCGCGCCAGTCGAGCTTTTGCTTCGTGATCAGACCGTTCGGGGCAATCGTTTGGTTCTGCCGCCCGAACCCGTCGTACTGGTAAACGGTTTCGTCGTAATTCTTGCCCTGCACGCCGTCGCCGGTCAGCGGAATCGTCGTATAAACACGGGTGGTCACAAGATTGCCGCCTTCGTAAACATGCTTCGTCCACGAAACGTAAGAACTTTGCGGAAACTTGTCGGTCGCAAGGAGCCGCCCTTCCGCCTTGTCACGGGCGGCCAGGATTTCCTCTTGCACCTTCCCGGCAACGTTGCGAATCGTAATCGACACCGGATTGACGAGCACAACCTTCTCAAGCCCGGTTTTCGGATCAACGGTCACGTAACCGCTGGCGTGCATCGTTGTACGGCGGACTTCGTCATAAACCGTCCAACTCGCCTTGCGCGCAACGCCGGCCTCGTTGTTTTCATCGACCGATTCGTTTTCCGGGTAAAGCACTTGCGTCATGCGGCCCATTGTATCATATTCGTATTCCGTGACAAGATGTTTTCCGGCGTCGGCAATGGTCGCCCAGCCTTCGGGAACACCACAGGTAAAATCGTCCGTCTTTTTCGTGTCAACGTCCCGGATCGCCCTGACCAACCGTCCGGTTTCCGGATCGTACTGGTTGTAACCGATGATTCCCGCCTCGTCTTTCGTCCAGATCAGGCGGCCTTTTTCATCGAAACGTTCCACGACGGTCGCGGCAACACCCGTGCCATTTTGTTCTTTGGGAACAACAGGAAGGATCGTCGTTTTTTGCATCACCTTGTCCGTACCTGGGAAAAACTCATACTGGTACGATGTGGCAACCGGCGATTTCGCATCCTCGTCGGCGAATTGGATATCCTGTTTGGTCTTCCAGTTGATTTTGGGGCCATTTTGAAACTTTTGATATTGCTTTTCGCTTTGGAGAACCGGAGTACCATTTGTTCCTTTCCGGATAGCCTTGCGAAACAGCTTGGATTTGGGTCCTTGAGTGCCATCATGGTATTCGAAGGTTTGCACCATTCCTTCATCCGGCGAGAGATCGACGTTCAGAACTGCCTGATTTTCAACGGTCAAGGTGTATCCCAAAACCGTGTGATGCGAAAACTTCCGAATCACTTTTCCTTCGTCATTGTATTGCATGAACACAATGTCCGCATTCTCAACCGAGTCTTTCGGAGCAAGTCTTTCACGGAGAATCAACGCACCCTTAAAGTTTGTGAAAACAATGTTCTTGTTTCCGAATGGACCTGATTCAATGGTTTTCCGATGA
>WRMR01000414.1 GCA_009776995.1 Planctomycetaceae bacterium
CGCCTACCATCTTTACAAGGGCGGAAACGATTACGTCAGTCTCGGACAACTGAACGGTCGCGCGATGCCCGTGTTTCACCTGAACGATTACCCTGCCGAGCCGCCACGTGCAACCATCGCCGATAAAGACCGCGTTTTTCCCGGTGTCGGCGTCTGCCCGTTCAATGTGTTGCTCCCGACACTCGACGCGATCGGTTTTGACGGTATCATGTCGCTCGAATTGTTCAACCAGGATTACATCCACGACATGACTCCGCTCGAACTGGCGAAAACCGGTTTGCGTCAAATGCAAGGGTTGTTTGCATAAATTTCGTATCCGCCCATGACAACAAAAGTTCTGATCGGACTTGGCGCGAATCTCGGCGACCGCGCGGTCAATTTGACTCGTGCGTGGGAGTTGCTTGGCCAGTTGCCGGGCGTCAGGACGTTGTGTTTGAGTCGGTTTGATGAAACCGAGGCCGTGACACTCACGGCCGATTCCGCGCACCCGATGTATCTCAACGCGGCCGGATTGCTCGAAACGGAACTGCAACCGCAGGAGTTATTCTGGGCAATGACGAATATTGAATATTGGTTAGGTCGTGTTCGTGCAGAACACTGGGGGCCGCGTACCATTGACCTTGACCTGCTACTGTTCGGTGATCTGGAATTGCAGACGGACAGGTTGACTATCCCACACCCGCGTATGACCGAACGGCGTTTCGTCCTCGAACCGGCTTCGGAAATTGCACCTGAAATGCGTCACCCTGTCAGCGGCAAAACGATCTCGCAACTCCTGGCCGAACTTTGACGCCTTGTAATTCTGTGTCAAAAAGGTAGAATACCTTCGTTGATTGACTCTGTTTTTGCGTCACAGGGTGACGCAGCGAACGGGATATTTCCTTTGATTGACATTTGCGGCGAACGGTGGATTACCTTTGATTGACTCTTGGCTTTCACTTTCGACAGAATTACGCTACACAATCCTGATGCTTTTCGGGATTGTTGTCGGTGCTCTGTTGAATTGGCTGGCCGATTACTGGGGCTGGAATCAACGCTTTCGATCACCGTGGCGACGCATTCCCAAGCACTTGATGCAGGAAGCATTACGCCAGTTTCGCACCGAACAAAACCGCCAGCGTCCCAAAGGTTCATCCACCGTCAAAGTCGATGAGTCGGTGTTTCGGAAAATCTGGTTCGATTATCTGCCGCTTCTGGGTTGGCTCCATTTTGCACGATTTTCACCGCTCATCGGACGCGGGTTTTGGATTCGGCCTTTTTGTGTCGAGTTGTTCTGCGGCTTGGGGCTGGTGTTCCTGTACCAGTGGGAAGTTGAATCACAGAAGCTCCTAGTCGTGCCTGTGGCCGGAATGATTCCCGAAGCACAAACTGTTCTCTTGACCCGTTTTGCTTTACACGGAATTTTTTTCTCATTTCTCCTTCTTGCCACACTGACCGATTTTGACGATTTTGTCATCCGCGACCTGATTACGATTCCAGGAACAATATTCGGTTTGCTTGCCGGGGCTTTGCTGACTTGGGGAATGTTACCCTCGACGGAAATCGTTGTCATGCCCGTGCTCGCAAGTGTCGATTCGGGACTGATTCAAATCACAAATGGCATTGATAGTGAAACCGCTTTGTTTTATCGTGCGGGAAACGTCCCGCTACATGCGGCCAGTCCGAATGCCCATCCGCCGGAAATGATGGGACGTCCGAACTTTACGACGCTGACGGTCGCACTGATCTGCTGGTGGGGTTGGTGTTTTGCCGGGATGGATCGCGTATGGCGCGTGAGTTCCGGTTACAGACGTGCGATGGCCCTGTTCCTGCGGCGTTTGCGGCGTTCGCTTTCGACCTGGTGGTATTTGTTGGCGGCGTTGATCGGTTCACTGGTCATTGCGACTCTCTGGAACGGCGAGTTGCACTGGCAGGGAGGCTATTCCGCCCTGATCGGCATGGCAGTCGGCGGCGGGATGATCTGGGTTGTGCGTCTGGCCGCCTCCTGGGCATTGAAAATTGAGGCGATGGGCTTCGGCGACGTCACTTTTATGGCAATGATTGGCGCGTTTCTCGGTTGGCAACCGTGCATTTTTATCTTCTTTCTCGCGCCACTGGCGGGAGTGGTGATTGCCGTGATCCGCTGGTTGCTCGGATTGGGATCGCACATTTATTATGGACCCTTCCTCGCCCTTGCGACACTCCTGACGGTGCTGTTTTGGCCGCACCTTTGGTTGTGGGCCGAGCCGTTTTTTGAAGTTCCCTGGATCGTCCCGACCATGCTGTTGTTCTGCGGTGTTTTGCTGGTTGTCCTGCTTCGCCTCGTTGCCGCCGTCAAACGCCGGTTTGGTTTGTCATAAGATTTTTTGCTCCAAGTGGACTTTTTCGTTAATTTTACGTCCAGATGATGAGGAACCATTTTCCTTTTCGTGGTTTAATCATTATAATGGATGGTATTGTTGACGCCCCGCCCTCGACGATTATGTCGAATTTGACGTACTCACCTTTGGTATTACGGTGCCAGGCAGTTCCTCCGTTCAATTAATTTCCCTGAAAGACCCGGATGTCCGGCTCATGCTCCAGGTGCGCGAAGATGACGCGACGGCCTTCGAGGAGCTTATGCTCCGCTATCAAGGCCGCGTACTTTCCGTTTTGCAGCATGTCGTCGGAAACCGTGATTTGGCCGAAGATTTGACGCAAGATGTTTTTCTGCGTGTTTTTCGAGCCAGAAAAACCTATACGCCCGGTTCCAAATTTTCAACCTGGTTGTTTACAATTGCAAATAATGTTGCGTTAAACGCCATCAGGAGGCAACAACGAAAACCGGAACGCCAATTTGTGTCGGTTGGTGAAAGTTCAACCAGCATGTTGACAATCGACAGTGCCGTGCCGGAAAACAGTGCCATGATGCCGACCCGCCAACTTGACCACCAGGAATTGCGGGATACTGTTCGCATGGCAGTGGATACATTAAATGAAAACCAGCGTATGGCGGTGATGTTGAACAAATTTGAGAGCATGAACTATGCGGACATCGCCCGGGTCATGAAACTGACGCCGCAGGCGGTCAAATCGCTGTTGTGCCGCGCCAGAGCCAACCTGCGGACGGTACTGGAACCTTACCTTGAACGTGGTCAGGGACTGGGGGACAGGGATGAGGGGTGAGTGTTTTGATTCACTCATCCTTAACCCCTCGCCCCCGTATCCTTAACACCAAATCCCATGTCAAACCATTTTTCCCTTGACAATTTCGGTGCGGCAACGACTCAACAGGACGTTCTGGAACGAACGGAGCCTGAGATTGAGCTTTTGGTCGCATACCTGGACGGCGAGCTTGATGTGCAAAGCGTGCGCCAGGTGGAAGACCGTCTTTCGATCGAGCCGGACTTGCGGGAAAAAATGACCGCGTTGGAACAAACATGGAATATGCTCAATGAACTGGAAACGGTACCGGTGGACAAAGAGCTTGTTCGTTCCACGATGGAAGTGGTGACCCTGACCATCGAAAAAGAACTGAGTGCCGGGGAAAAACATTTCGGACGGAGGAAATGGCTCGACCGTTGCATTCTGGCGGCGACGCTTCTCATGTTCAGCGTGATCGGTTACCAATTGATGATGCTGGTCGGTATCCAGAGAAACAAGCAGTTTGTCGAAGACATCCCAATCATCCGAAAAATGAATATGTTTAAGGAAATCGACAGTTTCGGGTTTCTCGAAACCTTATCCGACAAACGAGTATTTGATCCGGTTGATGACGATGATTCATCGGAAATCATTTTCATGCAAACCGTGACGTCTGAGCAGGAGCGGGAAACCCCGGTCGTTGAGACGGAGATTCAGCCATGAAAAGCGGAGCCATCCTTGCAGCTCTGGTCGGTATTTCGCTCGTTTTAGCGGCGATGATTCACACTCAGCAGGCGGTGAATGGCCGACTGGAGCAATCCCTGGCAGATATTGGCAACCTGCCAAAAGCCGAACGTGATCGTTTTTATTCCAACGCTGCGGAATTTTACCAACACAGTTCGAAGGCCGCCCGCAAAGAGCGTGAGCGGTTGCGCGATTTGTACCACCGAATTCACAACGCCCCGGAAAGCGAGCGGCTGACGAAAACCCTGGAGCAGTACGTCGATTGGGTCAACCGTTTCAGCGACCCTGCGACAATGCGTGTCATTCAAAGCAAGTCGATCGACGCCCGCGTCGAGGACATTCACCAGGCAATCCGGCTTGAACGGATCAACAACGCCGAACCGCCGATCACGATGGAACGATTGAAGGAAAACCTTCGCGAAAGCCTTTCCCCAGAATTGCTGACGATTGTTCTTCCGCCGATCTCAAAATCCTTTGACGACTGGCTGACACAAAAGTATGGCGAGGCCAAAACCGGTCTGTCGGAGGATCAGTTGCACCAACTCCCCATCCTGGAAAAGTTTTATCGCGACTTGTTTCGCCATGCGGGTATGGAACCATCTTCTGCGGAAACCCCGGAGATTCCTGAAAAACTCACCATGCTCCAGTTGATTCAAAA
>WRMR01000415.1 GCA_009776995.1 Planctomycetaceae bacterium
ACGTCTGGTTGGCCGGAATCGTCACGCTGCCCGTGTAAACATATTGATATGTCGTGTAATCATATTCCTGGTACAAATAAATCTGACTGCCGCTCGCATTGTAGAGCAGATAATCCGAAGAACCCGACGACGAACTGTAAGTTGCCGTCCCTTCCATCTTGAAAGAAACCGTCAACGAGGTGGAGTCCGGTGAACTTCGTGAAATACGGTACTGACCGTAATCCACCGACGTCCCCTCCTTCGCCGTACCATCCAGAACCGATACTCCAACCGTCACGGAAAGAAGCTGACGCTCTTCCAGCGGTTCCATGTGCAGGTGACGTCTGTGGAGTTTCCCAAGGCTTTTTCGATTTGATTCGGATTTGAAACCAAGAATACTCAGAATATTGTTCAGCAAAGATTTTCGGTCGCTCATGATTGTTTCCCCTGATACTCGTTGACAATGAATGAAAGATATTCAGAACAAGGCAGCAAAAAAATCCCACGTTCGTTCGTAATAACGACGAAAAAGAGTTGTAGATTTCACAATGGAAAACCAAAAAACAACAAACCACAGAGTGTGACACCGCCTCATCACGAGGCGGCTGAACCAGGTTTGGCCGCAGAAGTGGATATCGAATGCTTTTCAGGCAAAGAGATCAAGTCATACGATTCCGGGCATATCCGACAGCCGGGAACAGCCTCCGAGGAGAGAAACGCCATAATTTCGTGTGGGGTACTCTCCGGTGGGAGAGGCCGATCATCACAAACAACCTGCCATGGTTGCGGAAGTTGACCGGCGTTGAACGCATGAAGCGACCATGCCAGATGCTGGCATTTCCAAAGCCGGTTATCCCAAAGTGTCGGACAGAGGTTTTTCGTTCGGCAGTTCCGCCATGCTTTTTCCGGATCGGAATGATAGGGAAGCGGCAGACCGTCATCATCAAGTTCATAGTATTTGCGCCATTCGCGGTCGCTCGTATAAATCGTGAACCCAATGCCGGCGGCTTGCAGACATTGCAGTCCTACCTGGAATGCCTCAAGGTATTCCGCATGATCAAAATGTCTGGAAAGGACAACATGACCGCCAAGTTCCTTGAGGAGAGCGGGAATCTCACGCCGCTGCGGGATCAGAAGACCGTTGGTGACAAGTTCGATTTGTGAATTCGGCCAGTGGCTTTTCGTCTCACGAATCACAATGTCCAATTCAGGATGAAGGAGCGGCTCGCCGCCGATCAGCCGAATTTTTCCCGGTGCGAGCTTGGAATTCCAAGTGCGAAAGTCCTCGGCCAGTTTTTCGACCGGAACAAGTCCCGACATCCGGTCACAGAAATGCGAACAATGGCTGCATTTCAAGTTGCATTCGCAGGCAACATTGATTTCCAGTTGTCTCATCGGAACAACGGAGGCAGGCGGGACACCATGCACCTTCCGTCCGGCAATGGGTTTTTCCCGCGACGCTTTCTCAAAGAAACGTTCCCACTCGCGGATCACATGGCCGTTCTCAAAAAAGCGGGAACGGTTTTCTGAGATCTTTTGTGAAATCAACCGACGATACTCCGCGTCGGTGCCGAGTTTCACCGCTTGCAAAATATACTCATCCTTCGTCGTACAGGCGGGCCCCACAATGCGAAAATCGTCATAAAACGCGCTTGTATAACGCTGAAACAGAAAATTGCCCGTCTGCGTGACCAACGGAACATCGTAGAGAAAGGCATCGACCGCCGTGATCTCGCCGGAATAAACCGGGGAATTCAAGACGACCGTTGTCACCGACAAATACTGATAATACTGCCGGACATGTTGGTTCGGCAGGACGATGACACGCTGGAAAAGTTCGCTTCCCAAGTGACGTTCGATGCGGCGCACGATTTGTTCTGTCGCCGGTGACGGCGTACCCATGAGAAGAACGAGATGGCCTGTGGCATCCTTCTCCAGAATCCCTTTGAGATACCCGTCGAATGTGGGGTGATATTTCTGCGGTCGGTGCGGGCAGAAGTAAATGGCTCCCGTTCTTCAGGATGGAAATCTCCCCCTTCCGGTGGTTTGAATGTGAGTATAAATGCCGGTACAACTAAAATCGGAACGTATTGGATAAAATATATTTTTCAATGCACTACAGCGGGACGTGATAAAAATAATCCGGTGGTGCTTGAAACCAATGCCGTCAAACTTATTATTATCGACAAATGGACAGTGAGTGTTGAAGCGACTAAGAACATTGCGACGGAACGCCTTTCTAATGTAGTCCAGGATTACGGCGAATACACAATCAAGCGAACGCATGCCGTTTCAGGAACTGCAGTCGATACAACTTATGCGGTCACGGTGAGCTTTGACATGATCTACGACAGTGCGAATCCGAATTCGACGACGAACAAGGCGGCGCGGCCGGGAAGTGATTATACGCTTCAGTACCAGAACACGAGTGGGCAATGGATCAACATGACAACGCCGACAAACCCACAGACCACCGGCACGGTTTCACGATACCGTTATTCAGTTCAGATTCCGACAGGTCAGACCGAGGTCAAAGTTCGCCTCTTGCCGATTTTCGATTGGGAAGACGAAGGCGTTCTCTTCGACTCAACGGGCGGCGGTACACCATGGGGCAATGTTGGCGAGTTCGCTTGGCTTGAACTCGCGGACGTAACATGGCCGGGTAAGCCGAATCCGCCAGCCTGGGACCCCATTAACAGTTCCAAAATGACCGCTAAGGTTGAGATCAAAGACGGGGCATATATTTCCATTCGTACCGACTCGAACAATGATAACGCCATCAATGCAAGTGATGATTCCTCTTCTGTGAAAAACAACGTCAATCATCCCGGTCGTATAATGCACGTCAATTACGATGATGACGATAACAACGGTATTGAAGACCGCGAACAACGTATTATCAATGCCGTACCAAACAATCCAGCGGCTTTGGCCGGTCAGGGAACTTCCGTTACCGTTGCGAACGAAAACGACCTTGCCGAGGTTCACATGATCGTTATGATCGATTGTCTTGATCCAAAAGATGCGAATACATCCGCTACGGAAATCGATGTTTATTTTGTGGCTCCCAATGATTTGCTTTTGTGGACCGCTCCGACAAAAGGGTATCGATTGTTTCGAGGTGAAAACAACGGTGGTCGTATCGCCGTGACGCGTCGTTTGAAAACATTAACGGCGGCCAATAAGACGTTCAGCGGGAATTTTCACGTCGAGGGTGTGGCTCCGATCATCGGAACCGTTGACCTACACGCCGCGCCAACGGCAGGAAATTCCGGAAAAGACAGTGCCAAATTTACGTGCGTGGAAATCGGTTTTGTTGATGAATTCCCGGATTATTCGCGCGATTCGAACACGGATTCAGATAATTTCTTCCTTCGTCAACACAGCGCGGAAGGTACTGCGGATTATCTTAACCTCGATATTTATTATTACGTCAAGCCGGAAGGCGTCAAACTGGACGACGTGAAAATCAAAATCTATGAAGAGGACATGGGGACACTGGTTACCTCTATTGACGGTGTAAAGGCCAATGGAAATTATAAATCGGGCAACGGACTCCATGTTCTTTGGG
Source organism: Planctomycetaceae bacterium (assembly GCA_009776995.1). Classification (GTDB taxonomy): domain Bacteria; phylum Planctomycetota; class Planctomycetia; order Pirellulales; family Thermoguttaceae; genus WRMR01. Next base: position 3,551 of record WRMR01000415.1, read on the forward strand.
ATGATGTTCGTTTGCCAACCGGTGCTTTCCGAAACATCGGTTTCTATACTGTCCAACTTGAAGCAAAAGTCACAGGGCGTAATGAGATATTTAAAACACCGACAGGTGATGCGGACACAAGCGCGGACTGGCCGGGTTTTCAATGCAAAGAGCATTGCCTCGTTATCCATGATCTTGCTTACAAACACCGCCCCGAGATACACATGGGGTCGGGCGAGACCAACGCCCCTAATGGTCCGGTTTATCCATTTTCGGATGCGATTCGAGGACTTTATAGTCTTTGGAAACATGGGTATCTAGCGGATGGGGTCGCTTGGGCTTCTCCTCCGGCGAATTACAATGCTGTAGGATTTCCGGCTTTTCCAGTAGCTGATCGAATGGATTATTCAAAACAATACCCCGTTTTGAAGGCTTCCATTGATAACGATGCGGCAGGAGCACAGAACCACTATATTAACATGGGCGGTGATCGCGGATGTGCGGGTGGTGCCCCTACGCTCTTACATCGCGGCCATGTCTCCACGGGACACTCTGGCGGGAATTATTGCTTCATTCAATACTGGATGTATGAAACGGCGAGCTATACGCCTTATAATACTCCAATTTACGGTCACACATTTTGGCATGAGGGTGATTGGGAAATGCTTCAGATTTGTATTAAACTGAATCATGTCATTCCCAATACCACTTTAAAAAAACGCAGTTGGTTCTTTCCTTATGCAGCTACGGCTTCCCAGCATTATTACGGACAGACGCTTGCGTGGCGCATCGACAACTGTGCCAAAACAAATGAAATTCTCGCGCAAGAATATGTATTCAATCAAATGTGACATCGTTCAAGAAGGTCAAGAAACTTTTTTGCATGAAGTTAAACCGTCGCGTCAATACCAACCGGCTTGGCATCGTGGCCGTACAAAGACTCGGCTTGTTCGATCAGGATTTGAGCGAAGTCG
>WRMR01000416.1 GCA_009776995.1 Planctomycetaceae bacterium
GGCGTTCAACAAACGCACATCAATCGGCTTGGGCACAAAACCGTCGAAGCCGTTTGCAAGAAAGATTTCCGACTGTCCGGACACGGCATTGGCGGTCAGTGCGACGATGGGACGTTCATACCCCAGACCGCGTATGATTTTTGTCGTTTCGAGGCCGTCCATTTTCGGCATCATGTGGTCCATAAAGATCACATCGTATTCGTTTCCTTCCTTGATTTTGTCAATTGCCGCGTAACCGCTTGCAACGGTGTCCACCAACAAGCCATAGGGAGCCAGCAGTCCTTTGGCGACATATAAATTCGATTCCACGTCGTCTACAACCAGAACATGGGCATCCGGCATCGGCTCAAAGACGATCTGTGCCATTTTGACCTGTTTTCTGTCGCTGACGCGGAAGTCTTGAAGGTTTTTCGCCAGTTTTTCGCCCAACACCTTTGTCCCGGTTTTTTTCTGGGGCAACCGTATGGTAAACTCCGTTCCTTTGTTGATTTGACTTTTGACAAAAATTTCCCCGTTCATCAGGCGAACCAAATTTTGCGTGATATTCATTCCCAATCCGATTCCCTCGGTGGCACGATTGGTTTCCACATGAAAACGGGTGAATTTGTCAAACAATTGATGGACCTGTTCCTCCGTCATTCCCAGCCCGGTGTCAATGACCTGGAACACAAGCACCACCTCGGCCTCATTTTTGGTCTCGGTGAAAACCGATAATTTTACCGTCCCTTTTTCGGTGTATTTGATGGCGTTGGAAAGCAGATTATTCAAAATCTGCTTGATGCGCAGTTCATCACCGAACAGAGTGGAAGGCGTGTTTTCGTCCACCGTGAGTTTGAACTTAATGTTTTTACTGCCGATCTGCATCATGTTCAGAATGACGACGTCGTTGACCAAACTCGCGAGACTGTATTCGGAGGGCATTAATTCCAGTTTGCCCGCCTCAATTTTGGACAAGTCCAATATGTCGTTGATAATACTGAGCAATAAGTCACCCGCATTGTAAATTTTGCCTAACGCTTCCCTCATCTCCGGCGCAAGCGATTCGTTTTGCAGCTGAATTTCGGTAATTCCCAAAATCGCATTCATCGGCGTCCGAATTTCGTGACTCATCGAACTGAGGAACTCGGTTTTGGCCTGGCTGGCGGATTCCGCCGCGATTTGCTGTTCGCGCGTGTGCGCAAGCTCCCTCTCCCGCTCCCGAATATCGGTCATGTCAAAAATATAGACGACAATGGCAAAACTGGTGTCGTAAGGAATTTTTTTCAATTCCACATTCAAGTACCGGTGCGTGCCGTTCAGAATGATTTCCCTGGAATACCTTACGAATCCTTCTTTAATGGCCTTTGCAAACCTTACCGCCGCAGGAACAGAAGCCATTCCATCCGGTTGGAACGACGGCGTACTTTCAGCCAGACGTTTCAGAAATCCGACAATAAACTCTTCTTTATTCTCAAACCCCATAAATTGCATTGCCACAGAATTACAGTCAATGACGTTGCCGCCGAGGTCAAACAGGATCGTTGCGGTGGGAGTTGCGTCGAGCATGACCCGCATGCGTTCATCTGCTTCACGCGTCTTTTCCATCAGGGCGACTTGTTCACGAGCGGTCAGGTTTTCCTCATGTTCCCGCTTCGCGTCTTCCATCGCCTTGACCATACAGTTGAACGGAATGTTGACGCCAAGAGCGATTTTTCTCGCCATATTGTAACAGGTATTGGAACCGCAGGCCCCGCAATCGACATGTTGTTTCTCGTAATCCGATTTCCCCAACAGTGCGAAAGCCTTCTCGATATCCTCTTCCGTAAGGGCGGGACAGGGGGGTTCAAACAGACGGTATTTTCGCAAAAAATGCGGCAACTCTAGACGTGCGTCATAAATCTGGTACAATGAGACAAAATGGGTCTGTCTGTCTGTCTGTCTGTCTGTCTGTCTGTCTGTCTGTCTGTCTGTCTGTCTGTCTGTCTGTCATATAAGTAGATATCTGTTACAGCGTTTTTATTCTGCTTCATCAAGGTTTCAACTTCAAAACGGTTTTTTTTGCACGCAACGGCTGAACCAATGTTACAGCCCTCGGCACAGCTCAACACGTCAAAAATATCCGGCAGATGTTCCTCAAGTGTTTCTGCATAAGTATTCAACTTGTCATAGACGCTGGAACCTTCCGCTCTTGAAATACTCACGTTTTTTCCGAAGTAAAATTCGATGTTCTCTTTCAAGCCGCCCGGCATGGGAAAAAGGGAACCTAAACCGCTTTCGTCATGGTCAAACCCCGTTTCTTCCTGCGGCAGTTCCACATTGTTTTGCTCCAAATACCGCTGCAATCCGGCAAAGGTAACATTGTATTGCACCAGCCCTGTAGCGGCAAATTCATTCGATTTGGCAATACAGGGAGACAAGGCGGCGATCCTGTCCGTGATTCCTTCGTACTCCTTCATATAAATTGCGGTACAGGCCATCGGGCTGTGTACCGGCGACAGTTTGTCCAGAAGGTCTTGCCGGTATTTTTCGCAGTACAAGACGATGGCCGGACACGGCTGCGTAATCAGGGGGGCAAAGTCGTTTTTTTCAAGATACCTGACGTGTGCCCAGACACAGATGTCCGCACCGAGTGAAACATCATAGATTGTCTTGATGCCCCTGTTTTTAAGGTAAGTGAGTATCCTTTTATATTCTGGAATGTTTGTTCGGATGGAAGGGGCGACAATCAAAGAGATTGGGAGGCCTGCGGCAAGGTCCTCAAAAAAACGCGAGGTGTCATCGATGTATTCTCTCGCTCCATGTTTGCACACAGAGATGCACCAGCCGCAATTAATACATTTGGTGTGGTCTGTTTTCACCTTGATATTTCCGGCCATGTCCTGATAGGTGATATTGGCCATTTCCGCCGGACATTCCCGGATACATCTGTTGCAACCGACACATAAACCAAGGTTGGTTTTAATCAATTCGATCATATGGTTACTCAAATGGTAAACGGACTGTGAATTTTCAGAACACCAGAAGGAAGGAAGCCGTCAGCGATCAGTGATCGTACCGTGTCTGCGGTCTTTCCGCGGGATTGGATCACTGAACACTTGTCATTGACTTGCGACCGCCTTGAATTGATCTTTGACCTCATAAAAAACTTCCGCAATGGAAGGGTCAAATTGTTTTCCGGTGCTTTCCATGATGATTCCGATGGCTTCTTCATGTGTAAACGGCTTCTTGTAAGGTCTTTCGGAAATCAGCGCGTCATAGACATCGACGATTGCCATGATCCGTCCCTGAAGCGGGATATTCGTCCCTTCCAAACTGTAGGGATAGCCGTTCCCGTCCCACCGTTCATGGTGATAGCCCGCAAATAATTTTGCGTTGTGCAAAAATACCTCATTTCCCGTGCGGGAAACGATTTGATCAATAATCCGTTCGCCTTCCAGGGCATGGGTTTTCATGATGGTGAACTCAGCTTCGGTTAACTTGCCGGGCTTGTTGAGAATCGTGTCCGGGATCGAGATTTTTCCCACATCGTGCAGACGTGCCGATGAGATCACCGCCTCCAAATTCCATGTACGCATCTCCTCGAGATACACCTTGCGCTCCATCAAGGCTTTAATGAGGATTTCAATGTAAACCGTAGTGCGTTCGATGTGTCCGCCGGTGTTTGCGTCCCGGTTTTCGACGATATCCGCCAGGGTGAACACGATACCGCTCTGCAAGCGCACGAGCTGTTCGGTCCGTTCCCGGATCAACTCGTCGACATGCAGGTGGTATTTAATACGGTTTAGCAATACCGGCTTGGAAAACGGTTTGGTAATGAAATCGACGGCTCCCAGTTCGATACCGTAAGCCTCGTTTGCATCATCGGCCAGGCTGGTCAAAAAGATGACGGGAATTGCCGAGTGCAACTCACTGGCCTTCAACCGCTTCATCGCTTCATACCCGTCGATTTCCGGCATTTCAATGTCCAGCAGAATCAGGTCCGGTTTCACTTTTTCCAAAACAGTAAACATCCTTGTCGCCGCTGAGAAGGTAATCACTCGGTACTGTTTTTCCAATGCCTCTTCCGCCATCGAGAGGTTCGTGCCGCTATCGTCAACCACAAAAATCGTTTTTTGCATATTGTTCTTTATCTACTGTTGAAAGCATGACGGCTTCATTTGATTTCTGAATCTTCGCTCTGGAAGAGCGGTGTCTATTAGCCCAAAGCATCACCCCAGGCTAAATTTCTCCACCCCTTTCAGGGCGGAAAACAGCCGAATCAAAACGCCACTTTATTAACGTGGGACAATATAGCATAATTCGGCAACTTGTGCAAGTTTGGCATTGGCTCGCGTAAGACGACTGCAAAACCCTTGAAAAACGCGGGCATCCCGTCCGCATGGGGAGCGAATCAGGGTGCCCGAAACCTCGTTGTACCCCACAAATCATTTTCTCTGTTTGATCAGCAGATTACGCAGATTAACGCAGAGGATTGAAAAAAAGGCAAGATACTTAGAATGGGGC
>WRMR01000417.1 GCA_009776995.1 Planctomycetaceae bacterium
GTGTCCTTCGTGCCTTTGTGCGAAACATAATCTATCTCCTTTAAGACACGGTGTACTACTTCTCTGGATTCCGGCTTGCGCCGGAATGACAGGTTAGAGAAAAGGTCTATTATTCTTTGCACCTCCTTTGCGTTCTTTGCGGTTAAAAAAGAAGAGATAACCGCAAAGAATGCCAAGCGAAAAGCCCTATTTGTCCCCATTTACGGCATACTGCACAGCATTGCGGAAGAGTGCCAATCCGGCTCCTTCGGATGGACGGGAATCCAGCCGGGGCCAATGCGGGTGCTGTAACGGGTCGATGTACCGTTCGGGATGCGGCATCAGTCCGAAGACCCTGCCGGACTCATCACAAATTCCTGCGGCGTTTCCGTCTGAACCGTTGGGATTGTCCGCCGGTGCATAACAAAGCGGTAACTGCTGATTTCTCTGTAATGCCGACAAACCCTCCGGTGTCTGCGTGATGAAACGTCCCTCGGCATGGGCTATCGGTAAGTACAGCGACTCAATTCCTTGCAAAAAGACACACTTGGACGGTGCTGTTTGCAGATGCACCCAGCGATCAGTGAAACGCGGCGTGGTATTCCACGTCAGCGTCATTGTGCTCGGATCGCCGAGCAGCCCCGATTTGAGCAACACTTGAAAGCCGTTGCAGATACCGAGAATCAATTTGCCTGCATCGCGGAATGCCTTCATCGGTTCATACAAAGAGTGCTGGATTTTTGCCGCAAAGATTTTTCCTGCTCCGAGGTCGTCGCCGAAACTGAACCCTCCCGGTATGCACAAAATTTCGAACTGTTCGAGCATTTCCGGCTTTTCCACGATCCGGTTCAGATGGACGACCTCAACGGCCTTCGCACCGGCCAGTTGAAACGCGTGAGCGGTTTCCTGATCGCAATTCGTTCCCGGTGCGCGAAAAATGAGTACACGAGCCATTATGATTACTGCTATTGATTAAAAAAGGAATGGATTCATTTTTGTTCTGGCACGGTGCGCCCCTGATCCCTTGGGGTTATGTTTCCAAACTTTCGCTAAAGTTTCTGGCGTTTTCCAGAAATTTTTCCAACGGCACATCATCAAATAAATGCTGCCGCCACTCAGTATAGTCGAATGATTCACGTTGAATGAGTGCCACGAATCGTTCCGCTTCGACGACCCCAAGGTGCTGGGCAAGGATTTTCATCCCGTTACAACGCAACAACGTATCAGTCTGCATGAAGTCCCCTCTCAATAAAAGTCATGGGGTTGACCACGCGGATTTCGGTAATGTTTTTATTCAATATCCGTTTGTCCGTCGTGATAAAATAATCCGCGTGCGACAAAGCAACACAGGCGATATGGGAAGCGTCTGCTTGCTTCAAACCAAGTTGCATCAACGATGTTGCCTTTCCCACCACTTGAGTCGAGAAACCGCAATAATGGGTTGCCAAACTTCGCCATGCCCGAATCTGTTCTCTTTTGTCGGCAAAGGGATTGAAACTGTTTTCATAATCCAACACGAATGACCAAACCAATTCCAGTGTTCGATTTTTCACAAGCTCTTGAATATGAAGTTTCGCATCGGCTTCCAACCGAACGATGACTTGACTTTGGTCGTCAAATGGCCGATTATAACTGCAATTATCAAAATAGATACGTTTCATCACTCCTGCGATTTGTTGGTTCATCCGAAGATTGCGCTGCGCTGCACTCTCAGTCTGCCTCCCATGACAAGAGGATTCCATGTAATACGACCGAGTTTATTCATTGGGCTATCGTTATTACCTTGCCAAACTTCGCGCAATCTTGCGATTGCGGCCCTGATTACCAATCCAACGGCTTCTGCCAGGCGGCTTTCAATTCATCCACGTCCGCCGAGAACGCATCGCCAAACGATAAAACCTTCTCCGAAGTTACATAACCGAGCTTTCGCAACGGCAAACCTGCAAACAACGTTTCCAATGCCGCCGTCTGTTCCGGCTTGACTTCGATGATAAAACGGCTATTCGACTCACTGAATAATGTTACCACATCGAAATTGCCCGTCAAGTCTGCGCCCAGGCCGCCGGCGATGCACATTTCGGCAACCGCGACCGCCAGACCGCCCTCGCTTAAATCGTGGACGCTGCGGACCAAGCCCTGCATGATTGCGGAGTGGAGCGTTTCGTATAACTTCTTTGCTGCTACAACGTCAAGCGATGGAACAGAATCTGCTGCCGTCTGCCGTCTGCCGTCTGCCGTCTCCAAAAGATTGTAGTGCGAGCCGCCGAATTCGTTTTTCGTTTCCCCCAACTGGTATAAGATGTTGCCCGGCTTCTTCAAATCCATTGTTACGCACTTCGACACGTCGTCGATCTGCCCCATCGCCGAAATCAACAGCGTCGGCGGAATCGCAATCGGTTCCTCTCCCGTCGGTCGGAATTCGTTGTTAAGACTGTCCTTACCGCTGATAAAGGGCATTTCAAAGTCAAGAGCAACATCGTAACAAGCCAGTGCCGCCTCCACCAGCGAGCCGAGCGTTTCGGGCCGTTCCGTGTTGCCCCAGCAGAAATTATCAAGCAGGGCGATCGTTTTCGGGTCCGCTCCGACGCAGACTGCGTTACGTACCGCCTCGTCGATTCCCGACGCCGCCATCCGGTAAGGATCAAGATCGCCGTACATCGGGTTCATTCCGCACGAAATCACGAGTCCCCGCCGCGAATCCAACCGGGGACGCACCACCGCCGCATCGCCGGGACCGTCGTTCTGTGCTCCCACCAGCGGCTTGATGACGCTTCCGCCCTGGACTTCGTGATCGTATTGGCGGATGATCCAATGTTTGCTCGCAACATTGAGGGAGGACAAAATTGCGAGGAGTGTATCAAGGTGGGAAAAGACGGCAGACGGCAGACGGCAGACAGCAACAGAGTTGCCAGGGACCGCTTCTGCCGTCTGCTGTCGATACACTGCTTCGCGCACCACCGGTGGACGACCGTTATGCAACAACTGCATGTCCAAATCGGCGACCTGTTTCCCATGAAAGTTCAGTACGAGCCGCCCGGTTGGCTTGAATGTTCCCAAGACCACCGCCTCGACGTTTTCGGATTCACAAAGCCTGCGGAACTCTTCCCAGTTTTCCGGCGGCATCGCCAGCACCATCCGCTCCTGGGCTTCGGAAATCCAAATTTCGGTATAACTCAGCCCTTCGTATTTGAGCGGGGCGTTGGCAAGCTCGACTTCGGCACCGATTTTTTCCCCCATTTCGCCAACGGCACTGGAAAACCCGCCCGCCCCGCAGTCGGTCACGGCGTTGTATAAATTGCGGTCCCTTGCCTGCAACAACACGTCAAGCACCATTTTTTCCGTGATCGCGTTGCCGATTTGCACGGCCCCGCCGGAGAGCGTTTCGCTTTCGCCAGTCAATTCTGCGCTGCTGAACGTTGCGCCGTGAATTCCATCCCGGCCGGTCCGACCACCGAGGGCAACGATCAAGTCGCCCGGCTTCGGTTCTTTGAACGCCTTGTCTTTGGGCAAAATCCCGACATTCCCGCAAAAGACGAGCGGATTTCCGAGGTAACGTCTGTCGAAATAGACCGCCCCATTGACCGTTGGAATGCCCATCCGGTTGCCGTAGTCCCGAACGCCGGAGACGACTCCCTTGATGACTCGCCGCGGGTGTAGCACACCGACCGGCAGTTCAGCGGGACTAATCTCCGGCGGTGCGAAACAAAAGACATCGGTGGAGGCGACCGGTTTTGCACCAAGGGCGGTGCCCATTGTATCGCGGATCACGCCGCCCAGTCCCGTGTTTGCGCCGCCATACGGTTCAAGAGCGGAAGGGTGATTGTGCGTTTCGACCTTGAAGCAAACATGAAATTGATCGTCGAATGTGACCACGCCGGCGTTGTCCGCGAAAACGCTGACGCAACGCCGGGCGATATCGGGATTTGCTTTGCAGAGCGTGTTCGTTGCCGCAAAGATCGTCTCCTTGAGCATGTTTTCAAAGTGAAACTCGCGCAGAATGTTCCCCCCGGCGTCTTTGCGAACATGGTGAATCCGTCCGGCCAGTGTTTTGTGCGAGCAATGTTCGCTCCAGGTCTGTGCCAATGTTTCGAGTTCAATGTCGGTCGGGTCGCGGTCGAGTTTTTCAAACGCCGACCGGATCGTTTGCATTTCCGCCAGCGAAAGATAGAGTTGCCCCTCTTTGCTCAACCGTTGCAACTCTTCCTCATTCATGCCACGAATCGGCACGGTAATGAGACTGAATTCGTATGGCGAACCGACTTGTAATGTCGTGAAGGGGATGTCGCCGTAGATCACCTGCTCGACGGCATCATTGGCAAGAAGTTTCGAGGTTAGGATTCTCTTTTCGCCGTCGTCCAGCCCGGTGATCCAGTACTTTTTGAAGGTACGGAGGGCATCGACGGCAAGCCCGAAGTCGGCCAGGAGTTTTCGGGCATTGTCCGCAACGGAATCAGTAACGCCCGATTTCGGCAAAACGTAAATGGCTT
>WRMR01000418.1 GCA_009776995.1 Planctomycetaceae bacterium
GCGATTTTGGCGTCTTGTCCGTAACGGGCTAAGGCGTCCTGCACAGCCTGTTCGACCGTCGGAGCGGATTCAACGTACATCCGCCTGAGCGTTTCCGGCGAAAGCGCGTTCGTCACAACAACCACACGGCCCTTGCGAAGCACCTTGCCGAGTTCTTCAAGCTGCCACTGGTTGATGACGAAAAATTCGTCGTTCAAAATCGCTGTCATGAAATCGTCGATGGTCGGAAATTTCGCGGAGATTTCGTCGAACTGCGTGCATCCGGGACCTTCGGCACAAGAACTCGCAATGATGATCGTGCCGCCGGGCTTCAAAATATCGAGTGCCGTCACGACGCCCTTGACCGTCTGATACCACGTCTGATCGAGCGGGTAACCGCCGCCGCTGGTCACGACAAGATCGACCGGTTCGGGCAACGTGTCAACAATCAGTTCACGGGCAATTTCAACGCCGCGTTCGTAAGCCGTTTCCATATTCCCCGCGACAATGCCGACGATTTGCCGCTCCGAGTTAATGACGACATTGACGAGAAAATCGCAACCCGCCTTTTTCGCAATCCAGGTTCCCTCCTCATGGACCGGGTTGTTGTCCAGGCACCCGGCCTTCGCGTTTTCATGTTCGAGAAATCGCGGCTTGTGCCATTCGGCGATGGTTTCCCTGCCGCACAAGCCGGGACAAATCGCCTTGCGACCGCCGGAAAATCCCGCCATAAAGTGTGATTCGATCAGCCCGGTGATGATTTTCAGTTCCGCGTCAAGGTAACGCGAATCAATCCAGACAGGCACTCCTCGCGGACTATCACCCAAACAGGTGTGCTCATTGCGGCATTCGGCGTGATGATCCTCAATGCGGTACTTTTCGACGATTTCCGTTCCGCACATTTCCATGCGTTCTTCCAGCGTACTCGGACGATGCAAGCCCGTCGCGACCAGAATGAGTACGTTTTCCCGCGGGATTCCGGCCTCTTCAAGCGTCTGCAAAACCGGCGGCAGAATCACCTCGTTCGGCACAGGCCGCGTGATGTCACTGATGACAACGCAGGCGGTCTGTTTTCCGCGTGCCAGTTCACCAAGCGGCGGCGAACCGACCGGCGTTTGCAAGGCTCCGTTGAGTACGGCGGTCGGCAGGTCAATCGGCGGCATGTCACGAAACGCGAGACACTTCGCCACACGATCATCCGGCAGCGTCACTTCCAATTGTGTGCGGCCATAAGCCAGTTGGACTTTCATCGTTTCACCTTTTCTTCTTCAATGTCAGGCAACAATTGATACATCGCGCTATTCTACCACAAACCGGCGGCGATTGGTATCTCCCGTTGATTCCCGCTGTCGCAATGATTCACATTTCCGTGATTTTGACATTGCGGAACATCAACGGATTGTTGCTGATGAGATACGGTTTGCCGCTCTTGACGGTCAGGTTCCCGATGACAATCTCTTCGGTGATCACGTAGGGAAATTTTTCCACGTAGTCTTCACTTGTGTATGCCCGGTTGAAATCGGCGAATATTTTCGGACCCTGATACCCGTTCGGCGGGTTGCCGTCGTTGATGACAAGACCGTCAATCGTTATTTTTCGCGGCATGTGGCACGTATATCCGAAGTCATGCTGACCGGAATAACTCCCATTGATCAACACGGCGTCGGCCTGCGCTCCGTTGCGCGGGACAAATTCGCAATTGCGGATGATGATTTCGCCTTCCCAGGTACTGCCGTAGTCGCTGCGCAGGTTGATGAAACCTGAGCCGCACACCCGGGTGTTCTCGACAAGGAATACGCCGGTGCCGATGATGTTCATGCCCATGTGTCCGAGAACCGAATTTTTTACGGTCGCGTTCGCGACGCCCTGATGTGCGTCAAAACGGGAAAACTCCACCGTGTCGAGCGTAATGTTTTTGGAATAGTTGGATCCCATAATCCCCCAAAACTTTGAGTCATGGATGTCGTTTGTCTGCTTGCAGTTCTTGAACGTCACATTGATTGCCTTGTTGACGGAGATGTCGTAGCTTCCCATCGACACCGGAGTATTGGCCGCACCGATGGTCGAGTAGATTCTGTGTCCCGACAGTGTGCAGTTTTGCACCAGGACATTGGCGCAATTCGACACCGTAATGAATCCGCCGTAGGGGGCGCCGTGGTCAAGTTCGCCTGTGACTGCATGGTACACGCCGTCCACCGTCACGTTGGATCGCGTGATATTAACGCCGCGGGCGTAGTAGGTATAACGTGACTCGGCCTGGTTGGCGATTGTTGTGAAGTGCCCCCCTTTCACCGTCAATGGTTCGGTATCGACGGGATAGGCGGTCATCGAACTGATATTGTCAAAATCCCAAATGATCGGGGCTTTCCTGTCAACATGGCCGTTTTCATCAACGACGAACACGTCGGTTTGTGCCGCACCGTTGTTTTGGTTCGCACCGTAACGGATATATCGCATGGTATTACGGTCCGTCACTTCGATGAATGAACCCCGCTCCAGGGACAGGTCGAGTTTTTCCTGGTTTCTTTTCAGCGTTGTGATTGTCCCAATCCGTGTTGCGGGGAGTTTTGACGAAATGTTGAAAATATGGCTGTTGCGGTTTTCCACGCTAACGATTGAATCGTCAATGACGAACCTGGCGTCCCCCCAGTCGGTGTCGGTCTGTATCCTGGCGGTTTTGTTCGTGTTGCCGATATAGTATGTCGCCCCCGCGTCCGCCCGGACAGGCAACCCCGCCTGATTCGCGGCGTCATGCGTCTTGACGATGGCGTCCAGATCGTCGGTGACTCCATCGCCGACCGCTCCGTATTCGCTGTAAAACACAACGGACGGTTCCTGCGAATGTAACGTGAATGTCTCGATAAGCATTGCCAATACAACGGTGGCACTTGTCATGATGTGTTTCATGGGTTTACTCCTAATACTGTTGTGTGTTGAATCAACCGGACATCAAAGGGATATTGGCATTTTACCGTTTTCCAGACAAGTTCGCAAGAAGACCGTTTCCGTGGTTTTTGCCATTCCGTGTATTCCCCGTTTTCTCAATTCATTCAACAGAAAAGCAGGAATATTGATTATTCCGAAATGACTGCTAGAATGTTAAGGTGAGATGTATCGGCATATCCCCATCTTGATTACCAATATGCTAAAACCCGTCATTTCCCTGTTGACCGCCTGGTTCTTTGCCGTGCTGACGATGCCGCAAATTGTCTGCGCGGCTCTGGACGCGAATACGGCCAAATCCGAGTGGCGGTGGTCGCCGTATTCGGTCGGGCTGTGCCTTGTCATTGACGATTCGATTGACGACCATGCCGCAATCGAACACGACACGATGACTGCACTTTTACGCTGGCAGTCGAACTGGCTCAACGGGATTTGCGACTTCCAGCCGGAAGCATCGCCGGTTTTTTCGCCGACGTGGGAACAATACGACAAACTGTTTTTGATCGCCGTCACGCAACACACAATACTCGGCTGGTCGGCAACGATTCGCGAGTGCGACGTGCGGACGCGAACTTTTGGCGGAATCCAACAGGTCAACGTCGCGCAACTGTCGCAACTGCCGGAACATCTTTTTTGCGAAATCACGGAAATGCTGACACCGCTCGCACGCATCGTGCGGGTCGATGAAAACCGCGTTCTGCTTGAAGAACGTGCTGGCGAGTTACTCGCCATGCAGGACGTATTGCCTGCGATTGCGGAGCGGCAGGTGTTGTTGCCTATCGTGCGGTCAAACGACCGGGACGGCAACCCGCAACAGATACGCCGCATCGATTGGACTTTCCTGCCGGTTGACCGCAATACCGATGGTTTGCTCTCGACGACCATGCACACGGGCTTGCGTTCGCCGATCAACACACGCATCCGGTTGCGTCACCAGCAACTCGCACTCTTGGCCAAACCGGTGAGCGGCCACACGACAATCCATTTCGCGTCCTACGTTTCGCAGGACATGCCGCTACCGGTTTGCGATATCCTCGAATCGGTACCTGGCAAAAAACAGGCGGTCAACATCGGCACAACCAATACGCAGGGCGAGTTTCGCGTTGATTATTTGCCCGAGCGGCCAGTGCGTTTGCTGTATGTACGCAACGGTACAAACCTGATTGCGCGCGTCTCGGTCATGCCGGGCGTCGATCCGGCCCTCCGTGCCGAAGTGCCGATAGCCGACTCGACCCTGCACGCCGAAAGCCTCGTGCTGGGTATCCAGGAAGAGATACTCGACACGGTGGCCACGCGGCAGATTCTCGTCGCTCAGGCGATTACGTACCGCCAGCGTTCCGACCGCAAAAGCTTTGACGATACGCTTTTGAAACTGCGCCGGCTCAAAACGCAACAGGTTTACCAATCGGAACTCAACCTGCTCAGAATGCAGTTGCCTTATGACGACCCGGTTTCGCGCCGGCGCATCGAAGCCATGCTCGAACAGACGCGCACACTGGTCCGGGAATCGCTCCCGCCGGTCGAAGTGCCGTGGACAACGCG